>JANOJJ010000819.1:0-8281 GCA_031408155.1 Rubrivivax sp. | reverse complement strand
GATCAGGTTGATGATGCCGTAGACCATGGTGTAGCCCAATGCCACGAGCGCATACATGCTGCCGAGCACCAGACCATTGATGATCTGCTGGATGAAGGTTTCCATCGGAGACGTCTCCTGGTTGCCATGCCTTCGAGCCATCAACGCGGATGCGCTGCATAGCCCGGGGCGGGCCCTGTCGTTCTTGGCAAGATGCCGTCCCGCCGCCGAATCGAGACCGCTCCGAGCCGGTTCAGCCGGGTCTTGGGGGGCGGATTGTAGGGGGGGGTCTGGACCGAAAAGGGTCGGACTTTCCCCCTCGGCGAGCGAATCTCCCACGCCCGAGCGACCGGCTCAAAGCGCCTTCTTCGCCGCCTGGTTCAGCGCGCGCAATTCAGCCAGTCGTTCACCGATGCGCAGCTCCAGACCACGCGCAAAAGGTTCATAGAAGCGGCGCTCGGGCACGCCATCAGGCAGGTAGGTCTGGCCGGCGGCAAAGGCGCCGGGTTCGTCGTGCGCATAGCGGTAACCCAGACCGTGTCCGAGCTGCTTCATCAGCCGCGTGGGTGCGTTGCGCAGTCGTTCAGGCACCGGTCGGCTGCCGTCTTGCCTGACTGCGGCCTTGACCTCGTTCCAGGCGGTGTACACGGCATTTGACTTGGCCGCCACTGCCAGGTAGACCACGGCTTGGGCGATCGCAAGTTCACCTTCCGGTGAGCCCAGGCGTTCGTAAACCTCGCAGGCATCGAGCGCCAGGCGCAGGCCCCGTGGGTCGGCCAGGCCGATGTCCTCGCTGGCCATGCGCAGCACACGCCGCGTCAGGTAGCGCGGGTCGGCGCCGCCGTCGAGCATGCGGGCCAGCCAATACAGAGCCGCATCGGGGTCGGACCCGCGAACCGCCTTGTGCAGCGCCGAGATGCTGTCGTAGAACTGATCACCGCCCTTGTCATAGCGGCGCAGCAGTTCACCGAGCGTGCGTTCGAGCGCCGGCTCGTCCAACTCGTCCACCGGTCCGGCCAGTTCGACCAGGCTCTCGTAGGCGTTCAGCAGGCGCCGACCGTCACCGTCGGCATGACCCACCAGCCGGGCCTGCGCCGCGCTCGTCAGCGGCGGGGCCTGCAACGCCTGCCGGGCGCGCTCGAGCAGGCTGGCCAGATCCTCGTCGCCGAGCGACTTGAGCACATGCACCGTGGCGCGCGACAGCAAGGCCGAATTGACCTCGAACGAAGGATTCTCGGTGGTGGCGCCGATGAAGGTGAACAGGCCCGACTCGACATGCGGCAAGAAGGCATCCTGCTGCGCCTTGTTGAAGCGGTGCACCTCGTCGACGAAGACCAGCGTACGCTGGCCACGGCGGGCCTCGCGCTGCGCGGCGTCGACCGCCTCGCGGATGTCCTTCACCCCGGCGAGCACGGCAGACAGCACGATGAACTGCGCATCGACCGACTGCGCCAGCAAGCGCGCCAGCGTGGTCTTGCCGACCCCCGGTGGCCCCCACAGGATCATCGAATGCACGCGCCCGGTCTCCAATGCTGCGCGCAACGGCCGCCCGGGGCCCAGCAGATGCTGCTGGCCGATCACCTCGTCGAGGTGGCGCGGTCGCAGCCGTTCGGCCAACGGCACGGCCGGCAGCGCGGCCGCGGCACGCTCGACGCCACCGGGGTCGCCAACACGGGCGGCGAACAAGGACTCCTGGTCGCTCGGCATGCCGCCATTGTCGCAGCGGCATGCGGCCGCGAAATGCGCCGGCGGCAAGAGCCTTTTCGCGCGATCAACGATCAAGGCCTGCGCGGGCCGCCACAGTGACATGCAGGTGGTGATCCTGTTCAGGATTGCCCGCCGCCGCCAGGTCAACCGCCATCAACGATGGCGCAGTTGCCGAACGCCCCCCCGGCGTCGAATCGCGCACCAGTGCCGGAACCGGGATTCGCGGCCACACGGGCTCGCCGGCGACCTACTGCTCGACCACGTCGGCCCCGGCCGGCGGGACAAAGCGAAACTGCTGTGCTGGCAGCGCCGCATTGGCGACGAAGTCGCTGAACTGCAGCAGCGAACGTTGGCCAAAATTGTCGACGATCTCGACTGCTGCCAGCTCCTTGCCCTTGAAGCCCACGCGCATGCTCTTGAACGAGCCCTCGGCTGCCTTTGGCGTGGCCAGAGCCCACTCCAGGCCACCCTGCGCCGGTAGCGGCGAGAGCACGAAGTCCTGCTCGAGGTTGCCTCCGGCCAGCAGCGCAGCAGGCGTGCTGCCAAGGGCCTGCGCCAGCTTGCGCGAACTGGCCTGCTTGAGGTCGGCGTCGTAGATCCAGACCTTCTGCCCGTCGGCCACGATCAGTTGCTCGAACGGCTTGCTGTAGGTGAAGCGGAAGCGGTCGGGCCGAGCGAATTCGAAGCTGCCGCTACTGACCTTCTTGCGCGCACCGTCGACCGAGGTCACGGTCTGCGTGAAAGCGGCGCGGCCGCTCTTGACCTCACGTACGAAGTCGCGCAACTGGTCGACGGCATCGGCTTGCGCCGCATTCGAAGCCAGGCCGAGCAGCAGCGTCAGGATGAGCAGGGGTTTCATTGTTCGCGCTTGGGCAGCAGCAGGTCACGATTACCGTTGCTGGCCATGGCACTCACGAGTCCGGACTTTTCCATCTGCTCGAGCAGCCGTGCCGCGCGGTTGTAGCCGATGCGCAAGTGGCGTTGCACCAGCGAGATCGACGCCCGGCGGTGTTGCAGCACCACGGCTACCGCCTGGTCGTACAAGGTATCGCTTTCGCTGCCGCCGGTCGGGCCGTCGGCATTGACACCCGCTTCGCCAACGCCCTCGAGCACCCCGCCTTCGAGGATACCCTCGATGTAGTTGGGCTCGCCCTGGCTACGCAGGTACTCGACCACGCGATGCACCTCCTCGTCGCTGACGAAGGCGCCGTGCACGCGCACCGGCACACCACTGCCGGGCGGCAAGTAGAGCATGTCGCCCTGGCCGAGCAAGGCCTCGGCGCCCATCTGGTCGAGGATGGTACGGCTGTCGATCTTGCTGCTGACCTGAAAGCTCAGGCGGGTCGGAATGTTGGCCTTGATCAGCCCGGTGATCACGTCGACGCTGGGCCGCTGCGTGGCCAGGATGAGGTGCAAGCCGGCAGCGCGCGCCTTCTGCGCCAGGCGGGCGATCAGCTCCTCGATCTTCTTGCCCACCACCATCATCAGGTCGGCCAGCTCGTCGATCACGACCACGATATGCGGCAGCCGTTCCAGCGGCTCGGGCTCCTCGGGCGTGAGGCTGAACGGGTTGGGCAGCTTGACACCCCGGTCGTTGGCCTCTTGAATCTTCTTGTTGTAGCTCGACAGCCCGCGCACGCCGAGCTTGCTCATCAGCTTGTAGCGGCGCTCCATCTCGCCGACGCACCAGTTCAGCGCGTTGGCGGCCTGCTTCATGTCGGTGACCACCGGCGCCAGCAGGTGCGGGATGCCCTCGTAGACGCTCATTTCCAGCATCTTGGGGTCGATCAGGATCAGCCGCACGTCGCGCGCCTCGGCCTTGTACAGCAGGCTCAGGATCATCGCGTTGATGCCGACCGACTTGCCCGATCCGGTGGTGCCGGCGACCAGGCAATGCGGCATCCTGGCCAGGTCGGCCACCACCGGGTTGCCGATGATGTCCTTGCCCAGGCCCATGGTCAGCAGCGACGAGGCGTCGTTGTAGATCTGCGAACCGAGGATCTCGGTCAGACGAATCGTCTGACGTCGTGCGTTGGGCAGTTCGAGTGCCATGTAGTTCTTGCCTGGCACGACCTCGACCACGCGGATGCTCACCAGCGACAGCGAGCGCGACAAGTCCTTGGCCAGGTTGACGATCTGCGCGCCCTTGACACCGGTGGCCGGTTCGATCTCGTAGCGCGTGATGACCGGGCCCGGCGAGGCCGCGACCACACGCACCTCGACGCCGAAGTCCTTGAGCTTCTTCTCGATCAAACGGCTGGTCATTTCCAGCGACTCGGGGTTCACGCTTTCCTGGCGGCCTGGCGCAGAGTCGAGCAGGTCGACCTGCGGCAACCTGGTGTCCGACAGCTCCTTGAACAACGGCTGCTGGCGCTCGCGCGCCACGCGCGCTGACCTCGGTACAGCGAGCACCGGCGGCTCGATCACCAGCGGCCCATGCAGATCGTCGATCTGGCGCCCGAGCTCGAGCTCGACCACCTGCTCGCGTTCACGCAAGGACTGCTCGCCGATGCGGCGGTCGAGTGCCTCTTCCTGGCGTTCCTGGCGCTTGTCGAGCAGCCCTTCGCCCCACTCGCCAATGGCATCGGCCACGCGAGCCCACGAAAACCGCAGGGCCAGGGCGAGCCCGACCACACCCATCGCGATCCAGGTCACGCCAGAACCGGCGAAGCCCAGCCAGCGCATCGATGTCGGGCCGAGCGAGTAGCCCAGCACTCCACCCGAATGCCCGGGCAGGGTCGATTCCCAACGGTACAGGCGCGTCCACTCCAGAGCGCAACTGGCCGTCAGCAACAAGGCCAGTCCGAGCCAGAACATCCATTTCGGCGCCATCGGCGGCACCGCCGCCGGCCCGCGAAGGGCCCGCGCCAGCGTTGAAAGCCAGGCCCGCCAGGTCACGGGCACCAGCCACCAAGCCGACCAGCCGAACAGGAAGTAAAGCAGATCGGCGAGCCAGGCGCCAACGCCGCCGGCCTTGTTCAGCATGGCGCCGCCGTTGCCCGAGGTGCTGAACGCAGCGTCGTCGGCATGGTAGGTGGCGAGCGCCAACAACAGCAGCGAACAGGCGACGAAGCCAGCCCCAAGCATCAATTGACGCCGCCCCCCCATGACCGGCGGGTCGGCACCACGTGCAGGGCCGGCAGCAGCCCCGACGCCGGCAGCATCGGCCTGGAGGGATCCCAGCGGAAAGCTCATGCGCACATTGTGCGCGATGGCGCCGGTTCGTCAGTCGTTCTGCAAGCGTTCCTTGATCACCACGAAGCCGTTGTCCTGCGTCTCGATGACGCCGCGGTCTTCCAGGTCCTTCATCACGCGGCTGACCATCTCGCGCGAAGCGCCGACGACCTTGGCCATGTCCTGACGCGACACCTTGTGGCGGATGATCTTGACACCGTTGTCGTCTTCGGCCATGTCGAGCAAGGTGCGCGCGACGCGGCCATACACGTCGAGCAGCGCCAGCGACTCGATCTGTCGATCGGCGTTGCGCAGGCGACGCACCAAACCGCGCAAGATCGCGTAGGCCAGCGTCGAGCCTTCGGGCAGACAGCGCGCAAAGTCGGCCCGGGCCAGCACCAGCATGTCGGTCTGCACCTCGGCGCGCACGGTGGCCGAGTGCGGTTCATTGTCGATCAGGCTCATCTCGCCCACGTAGTCACCCGACTCGAGCACTGCCAGGATGACCTCGCGTCCGCGCGTATCCGAGGTCAGCACGCGTGCACGACCGTTGAGCAGGATGAACAGTGCGTTGCTCTTGCGGCCCTGCTCCACCACCAGTTCACCGCGCCGAAAGCGCCGCTTGACCACGCTGTCGGCGACCGCCTGCGCCTGGTCGGCAGTGAGCATCGAGAACACCGGCACCCGGCGGATCAGATCCAGGTTCGACAACATCGACATCAGCAGCCCCTTGGATGGTCTGGTTTTGTGTGAGTGACCCACCGGCGCCTGGACCGGGACTCCCGCGCCTGCGAGCGGGGCCGCAGGTCTGCAAGAATGCATCTATTGTGCCCATGTGCGCACTTGCGGCCATCCTGTCCCGTCCGCACCTGCCTCGAATCGTGGGCTCGACACGACGCCACCGCCCCGCCTGCATGGCCCTCGGCCGCCCTTGTTCGCCACCGCCCCCGCCAACTCAATGACCACTTCGAACACCCACGCCCGTGTCCTGATCCTCGGTTCAGGCCCGGCCGGATACACGGCCGCGCTGTATGCCGCGCGCGCCAATCTGGAGCCCGTGTTGATCACGGGCCTGGCCCAGGGCGGTCAACTCATGACGACGACCGAGGTCGACAACTGGCCGGCCGACGTGAAGGGCGTGCTGGGGCCTGACCTGATGCAGCGCTTCCTGGAGCATGCCGAGCGCTTCAATACGAAGATCATCTTCGACCACATCGCCAAGGTCGACTTGCAGGCCCGGCCGTTCAGACTCGAAGGCGACTCGGGCACCTACACCTGCGACAGCCTGGTCATTGCCACCGGCGCCAGCGCCAAGTACCTCGGCCTTCCAAGTGAAAAGGCTTTCATGGGCAAGGGGGTCAGTGGCTGTGCCACCTGCGACGGCTTCTTCTACCGCGGACAGGATGTCTGCGTGGTCGGCGGCGGCAACACGGCGGTCGAAGAGGCGCTGTACCTGTCGAACATCGCAACCAAGGTGCACCTGATCCACCGCCGCGACAAGTTCCGCGCCGAAGCCGTGATAGTCGACAAGTTGATGGCCAAGGCGCGCGCCGGCAAGATCGAACTGCACCTCTGGCACAGGCTGCACGAGGTGTTGGGCGACAGCAGCGGCGTCACTGGCGTGCGCCTGGCGCCGACCCGCGGCGGCGCCAGCGCCGATCCGGCTGCAGAGCCGACCACGGTGGACCTTGCAGTCAAGGGTTGCTTCATCGCCATCGGGCACCACCCCAACACCGACATCTTCAATGGCCAGTTGGACATGAAGGACGGCTACATCGTCACCCGTACCGGTCTGGACGGCTTTGCCACCGCCACCAGTGTGCCGGGCGTGTTTGGCGCCGGTGACGTGCAGGACCATGTCTACCGCCAGGCCATCACCAGCGCAGGCACCGGCTGCATGGCAGCGCTGGATGCCCAGCGCTTTCTCGAGCAACTGGCAGCCTGAGCCGACCCCAAAAAGCGGGGTATACTCACAGACTAGGCCGAACTCGGCCCCCAAGAATCATCTGGAGAGAGCGTCATGGCACGCGTCTGTCAAGTCACGGGCAAACGCCCAATGGTGGGGAACAATGTTTCCCACGCCAACAACAGAACCAAGCGCCGGTTCCTGCCCAACCTGCAATACCGCCGCTTCTGGCTCGAGACCGAAAACCGCTGGGTCCGTCTGCGCATCAGCAATGCAGCGCTGCGTCTGATCGACAAGCAAGGCATCGATAAGGTCGTGGCCGACCTGCGTGCCCGCGGCGAAATCTGAATCCGGAGGCTCTCGATGGCAACCAAAGGCGGACGCGAAAAGATCAAGCTGGAGTCCACGGCGGGCACTGGCCATTTCTACACAACGAGCAAGAACAAGAAGACGACGCCCGCAAAGCTCGAATTCCTGAAGTTCGACCCCAAGGCTCGGAAGCACGTGCTGTACAAGGAAACCAAGCTCAAGTAAGCGACACTGAAGTCGGCAAAGATGAGCCCGCAGGACGCGGGCCTCTTTTTTTTTGCTCTTGGTCTTGCCGAACCAAGGAAGTCAACTCGGCAGCGGGCGCAGATCCGGATCTGCCGATCCGCCAGTGGCGCCCTTCGAGGCGGAAGCGGCCTCGGGCCGCTTCCGGGTGGTCAAGTTCACGCGCGTGCGGCGCGCAACTTGAACGAGAAGTCCTGCAGCGCGGCGATGCCGCTGTCCTCGGCCTTCTTGCACCAGGCCTGCAGGTCGGCTACCAACTGGTCGGCCGACACGTTGGACCGGGTCCAGAGCTGGCGCAATTCTTCGCGCATGGCCACCAGCTGCGCCAGCTTGGGGCTGTCGCCCAGCGCCCTCTGCAGTTGCGGTTTGACGCCCTGCGGGATCTTGCCATCGTCACGATGCAGCCAGGCCTTGGCCAGCTTCATGTTGACCCATCGCATGCTGTTCTCGGCGCCCTCGGTACGCAGGCGGTCGAGCTCGCTGCCTACGGCACGACGCATCTCTGCGGCGTAGCGCGCCATGACCTCGTATCGGTTGGCGATGATGGCCTCGAGTGTCTTGTCGTCGGCCACCGGCCTGACATCACCCAGTTCGAGCCGCGGCGGCGTCTTGCGCACCTTGGCCAGGCCCACGACCTGCATCGCACGGATATAGGCCCAGCCGATGTCGAACTCGTAGGGCTTGACCGACAACTTGGCCGAGGTCGGGTACGTGTGGTGGTTGTTGTGCAACTCCTCGCCGCCAATGAGGATGCCCCAGGGAGAAATGTTGGTCGACGCGTCAACCGATTCGAAGTTGCGGTAGCCCCAGAAGTGGCCGATGCCGTTGATGATGCCGGCCGCCGTGATCGGGATCCACGCCATCTGCACCGCCCACACGGTTAGTCCAGCAGCGCCAAACAGCAGCACGTTGACGATGAGCATCAATCCCACTCCCTGCCACGAGAAGCGTGTGTACAGGTTG
>JANOJJ010000813.1:0-1812 GCA_031408155.1 Rubrivivax sp. | reverse complement strand
GGTACGTGACCGACTTCAAGGGCGGCAACCTGCCCCCCGCGAAGAAAGACGACGCTGCGGCCGAAGGTGGCGACAAAGCGGCCGACAAACCCGGCGATAGGGGCGCCGACAAGGGCGCCGACAAGCCCAGTGCCGAGACACCGGCTGTGCCCGCAGCCGCGGCCGCTGGCGACAAGGGAGCCGCTGCGCCGACACCGGCACCGGCGCCAGCACCGACATCGTCTCCAGCACCCTCAGCCTCACCGCCCAGCGGCGCTTGAGTCGAGCTCGGCGGCACGCATCGTGAAGAAGTACCTCATCGCCGGCCTGCTCGTGTGGATGCCTCTGGCCATCACGCTGTGGGTGCTGAGCTGGCTGTTCGGCGCCATCGACGGCGTCTTCGCTTCGGTGTTGTCGGCGACGCAAGCGGTGATGCCCGAGTCGATGCGCGCGGGCATCGAACAGCTGCGCCATGTTCCGGGTTTTTCGGTGCTGGTGATCGCAGCTTTGCTGATCTTGAGCGGCATGTTCGTCGCCAACATGTTTGGCCAATGGTGGGTGCGCCAGGGCGACCGGCTGCTGCACAAGATCCCGATCGTCAAGTCGATCTACAGCTCGGTCAAACAGGTTTCCGACACGCTCTTTTCCAGCAGCGGCAATGCCTTCCGCGAAGCGGTGCTGGTGCAGTACCCGCGCCAGGGCTCGTGGACGATCGCCTTCGTCACCGGCAAGCCGGGGGGCCAGGTGGCCGACCATCTGGGCGCCGACTTCATCAGCGTCTATGTGCCAACCACGCCCAACCCGACTTCGGGTTTCTTCCTGATGATGCCGCGCGCTGACGTGCGCCAGCTCGCCATGAGCGTGGACGAGGCGCTGAAGTACGTCATCTCGATGGGCGTGGTGGTGCCCAATGGTGTGCACGTCGGCGACGAAGCCCACGACTTGCCGGCACGAAATTGACCGGGCTGGCCCGGCGCGGCAGCCGGCCAGTCCTGAGGGCTCTATTCAGCCCCTCTCGCGCCACACCCCCCACTGCCATGAGCCGTGTGCCAACGCCACGCTCGAACTGAATCCTGGATCGGAGCCAACACATGAGAACGACTTACTGCGGGCTGGTCAGCGAAACGCTGATGGACCAAACCGTCACGCTGATGGGCTGGGCGCACCGCCGCCGCGACCACGGCGGCGTCATCTTCATCGACCTGCGCGACCGCGAAGGCCTGGTGCAGATCGTCTGTGACCCGGACCGCGCCGAGATGTTCAGAATTGCCGAAGGCGTGCGCAGCGAGTTCTGCATGAAGGTGATCGGCAAAGTGCGCGCGCGCCCGGCCGGCACCGAAAACGCCAACCTCACCAGCGGCAAGATCGAAGTGTTGTGCCTGGAGATCGAGGTGCTGAACCCCAGCGTCACGCCGCCCATCCAGCTCGACGACGACAACCTGTCGGAAACGGTGCGGCTGACGCACCGCGTGCTCGACCTGCGGCGCCCGGCGATGCAGAAGAACATGATGCTGCGCTACCGCACGGCGATGGAGGTGCGCAAGTACCTCGACGAACAAGGTTTCGTCGACATCGAAACGCCGATGCTGACCAAGAGCACGCCCGAAGGTGCGCGCGACTACCTGGTGCCCTCGCGTGTGCACGACGGCATGTTCTTCGCGTTGCCGCAGTCGCCCCAGCTCTTCAAGCAGCTGCTGATGGTGGCGGGCTTTGATCGGTACTACCAGATCACCAAATGCTTTCGCGACGAAGACTTGCGCGCCGACCGCCAGCCCGAGTTCACGCAGATCGACATCGAGACCAGCTTCCTGACCGAGGAAGAAATCCGCACGA
>JANOJJ010000799.1:0-7802 GCA_031408155.1 Rubrivivax sp. | reverse complement strand
GCCACGCTGATGGCCAACGCGCCGCCGCTGCCGCCTTCTCCGATCACCGTTGTGATGATCGGCACCTCGAGTTGCGCCATCTCGAAGATGTTGCGGCCGATGGCCTCGGACTGGCCACGTTCCTCGGCGCCGATGCCGGGGTAGGCGCCGGGCGTATCGACGAAGGTGAACACGGGCAGGCGAAACTTCTCTGCCAGCTTCATCAGCCGAAGCGCCTTGCGGTATCCCTCTGGGCGCGACATGCCGAAGTTGCGGAGGCCACGCTCCTTGGTGTCGCGGCCCTTCTGGTGGCCGATCACCATGCAGGCCTGGCCGTTGAAGCGCGCCAGTCCGCCGACGATGGACAGGTCATCGGCGTAGTGGCGGTCGCCGTGCAGCTCGTGAAAGTCGGTGAAGACCTCACCCACGTAGTCCAGCGTGTACGGCCGCTGCGGATGGCGCGCGATCTGCGTCACCTGCCAGGGTGTGAGGCTGGCGTAGATGTCCTTGGTGAGCTGCTGGCTCTTGCCGGCCAGCCGCTCGATCTCATCCGAGATGTCGACCGCCGATTCGTTTTGAACGTAGCGCAACTCGTCGATCTTGGACTCGAGTTCGGCAATCGGTTGCTCGAAGTCGAGGAAGTGTCGCTTGCTCATCCTGTAAACCCTGTGCGAGTGGGCTGCAGCGGCAGCGCCGGGCCGAGCCGGTGGTCCGTCAATAGTCGACCGGCAGCGGATCGAGGCTGCGCCAAATGTACCATGTGGCGACCGAGCGATAGGGGGCCCAGGCGTCGGCCACTTCGCGCGCTTCGGCCCGCGAAACGGGCTCGCCGCTGAAGTAGTTGACGCTGATGCCGCGCAGCAGGCCGAGGTCGTCGAGCGGTAGCACGTTGGGCCGCATCAGGTGGAAGATCAGAAACATCTCGGCCGTCCAGCGACCGATGCCGCGCACCGCCACCAGCTGGGTGATGATGGCTTCGTCGTCCATCTGCTGCCATTGCGACACCTGCACGCTGCCATGCCCGAAATGGCGCGACAGGTCGTGCAGGTACTCGGACTTGCGGGCCGACAGCCCGGCCTCGCGCAGCTGCGCAATCGGCAACGCCAGCACCCGCTCGTGCTCGAGCGGCAGGCCGTGCGACTCGAGCAAGGCGACGAAACGGTCCCACACCGTTTGCGCGGCCTTGACCGAAATTTGCTGGCCGACGATGGACCTTGCCAGCGTGGTGAAGGCGTCGCCTCGGCACTGCAGACGTGCGTCCCCGAAGCGCGGGATCAGCCGCTTCATCACGCGGTCGCGCCGCGCCAGGTGCTTGCACGCCTCTTCCCAGTAGGCTGGCGTACACGCGGCAGTGTCGGGCGGCACCTTGGGCATGAGCGGGGACCTGACGGCGCGTCGCGGGCTCAGGCCTTGACCCAGGTCGTGCCCTGCGCCGAGTCCTTCAACACGATGCCCTGCGCGGCCAGCAACGTGCGGATGCGGTCGGCCTCGGCAAAGTCGCGGCTGGCCTTGGCGACAGTGCGCTCACCGATCAAGGCCTGGATCGCCGACTCGTCGAGCCCGGCGCCGGCTTGCAGGAAGTCGCGCGGGCGCTGCTGCAGCAGGCCCAGTGGGCGGCCGAGCGATCGCAGCAACATGGCCGTGTCACGCGCGCCGCTGCGGTTGAGATCGGCCGCCAGGTCGAACAGCACGGCCACGGCGCCGGGCGTGTTGAAGTCGTCGTCCATCGCCGCACCATAGGCCGCGGCCGCCGACTGCGTCCAGTCGATGTCGGCATCAGCCGGCGCCGCCTCGTCGCCGAGCGCCGAATCGAGCGCCGTGTACAGGCGCCGCAGCGCGCTGCGCGCGTCGTCGAGGTTGGCGTCGCTGAAGTTGAACGGGCTGCGGTAATGCGTGCGCAGCATGAAGAAGCGCAGCGTCTCGCCGTCGTACGACTGCAGCACATCGGCGATGGTGAAGAAGTTGTCCAGCGACTTGGACATCTTCTCGTTGTCGACGTTGAGGAAGCCGTTGTGCATCCACAGGTTGACGAACGGTCCGCCGTTGGCACCGACGCTCTGCGCAAGTTCGTTCTCGTGGTGCGGGAACTGCAGGTCCATGCCGCCGCCGTGGATGTCGAAGTGGTCGCCCAACAGCGCGCACGACATGGCCGAGCACTCGATGTGCCAGCCCGGCCGACCGGGGCCGAACGGCGCGTCCCACCTGGCATCGTCGGGCTCACCGGGCTTGGCCGCCTTCCACAGCACGAAGTCGAGCGGATCGTTCTTGTCGCCGCTGGCGGCCACGCGCTCGCCGGCGCGTAACTCGTCGAGCGACTTGCCCGACAGCCGGCCATAGCCGGGGAACTTGCGCACCGCGAAGTTCACGTCGCCGTCGTCGGAGCGATAGGCCAGACCCTTGGACTCCAGACGGCCGATCATCTGGAGCATGGGTTGCACGTAGTCGGTGGCGCGCGGCTCGTGCGTCGGCGGCTCGACGCCGATGGCACCGATGTCACGCTGCATGGCGGCGATCATCTCGTCGGTCAATGCGCGGATCGTCATCCCGCGCTCGAGCGCACGCCTGATGATCTTGTCGTCGATGTCGGTGATGTTGCGGACGTAGGTGACCTTGTAGCCACGCTCGCGCAACCAGCGATAGACGATGTCGAAGGCCATCATCATGCGCGCATGGCCGACATGGCACAGGTCGTACACGGTGATGCCGCACACATACATCCTGACGTGACCGGCATCGATTGGTTCGAGGTCTTCGAGCCGGCGCGTCAGCGTGTTGTAGATGCGGATGCTCATGCGGGGGTGGGGGGGTCAGCAGCATCGGCGCGGGGCGGATGCGTGGGTCTTCAGCGGGCGCGGCGCCGGCTGCGCGGCAGGCAGGCCGATAGAATCGATCAGTATACCGATCACCCCTCGGCAAAGCGCCCGAACCGACAGGAGAAAGACGTGACGATCGCAAGCACTCGCTGGCTGCTGACAGGCCTGTTGATCCTGGGCCTGACCGGCCTTGCACCGGCTTGGGCGCAGAAGGTGCGCCTGTCCACGAGCATGGGTGACCTGGTGGTCGAACTCAACCGCGAACGCTCGCCCAAGACGGTCGACAACTTCGTGCAGTACGTGAAGGCCGGCCACTACGACGGCACCATCTTCCACCGCGTGATCGACAACTTCATGATCCAGGGCGGCGGCATGAAGTCGGACCTGAGCGAAAAACCCACGCGTGCGCCGATCCCGCTCGAAAGCCGCAACGGCTTGAAAAACCTGCACGGCACGGTCGCGATGGCGCGCACCAACATGCCCGACTCGGCGACCTCGCAGTTCTTCATCAACCTGATCGACAACGCCTTCCTCGATTCAGCCAATTCGCGCGATGGGCACGGCTACGCGGTGTTCGGCAAGGTCGTCGAGGGCATGGACGTGATCGACAAGATCAAGACCGTGCCGACCACCAGCAAGGGCGGGCACCAGAACGTGCCGGTGGCCGAAGTCGTGATCCGCAAAGCCACCCTGGAGAACTGAAGTGACCAAGACCGTGACGATGGAAACCAGCGCCGGTGCATTCGAGATCGAACTCGACGACGCCAAGGCCCCCGTCAGCGTGGCCAACTTCCTGGCCTACGTGAGCAAGGGCCACTTCGACGGCACGGTGTTCCACCGCGTCATCAAGGGCTTCATGATTCAGGGTGGGGGGTTCGAGCCCGGCATGAAGCAAAAGCCCACCGCAACGCCGATCCGCAACGAGGCCAACAACGGTTCGAAGAACAAGCGCTACACGCTGGCGATGGCGCGCACGTCCGATCCGCACAGCGCCTCGGCGCAGTTCTTCATCAACGCAGTCGACAACGACTTTCTCGACTTCCGCGCCGAGGACTCTCAAGGCTGGGGTTATGCCGTCTTTGGCCGGGTCAGTGCCGGCACCGACGTGGTGGACAAGATCGAAGCTGTGCGCACCGGCCGCAAAGGCGGCCACGACGACGTGCCGCTGGAAGACGTGGTGATCCAGCGCGCTTACGAAGTGGTGTGAACAACGGCGTCCGTTCCCGGCTGCCGGTGTGGGCGCCACCAGCACGGTGGCGGGCCATCGACTTCATTTCCGACCTGCACCTGGCCCCGAGCCTGCCGCGCACGGTGGCAGCCTGGGGCCGCTGCCTGAATCACAGCACGGCCGACGCCGTATGCATGCTGGGTGATGTGTTCGAGGTCTGGGTCGGCGACGACAGCCGGCACCAGGCCTTCGAGCAAAGCCTGGTCGAGTTCATCGCCGAAGCCTCGCGGCAGCGCGCTGTACTGTTCATGGCGGGCAACCGCGATTTCCTGGTCGGTGCAGACCTGTGCACCGCCGCCGGCATGACCGCCCTAAGCGACCCTACCTGCCTGCAGGCCTGGGGCAGGCGCTGGCTGCTCTGTCATGGCGATGCGCAGTGTCTGTCCGACCAGCGCTATCAGGCCTTCCGCGCGCAGGTGCGCGGCTCGGCGTGGCAGCAGGCTTTCCTGGCCAAGCCGCTGGACGAGCGCATCGAGCTCGCGCGGGCGATGCGCCGTGAAAGCACGCTGCAGCAGCAGTTCGATCGCCAGACAGGTGGCGACCTCGACGCCGACGCCTGCCGCCAGCTGCTGCACGAGGTCGGTTCGACGACCCTGCTGCACGGCCACACGCACCGTCCGGCCGTGCATGATCTGGGTGGCGGCATGACCCGACATGTGCTCAGCGACTGGGATCTGGACGACGAGACCGCGCCCCGCGCCGAGGTGCTGCGCCTGAGCGCCGACGGCAGCCTGCAGCGACTCTCGCCCGACCAAGCCTGCGGCAGTTGATGATCACGCGCCTGCAACGGTGGTGGAGGCAGCACCGCGAGGCCGCTGCGCTCGGCCGCCGACCGATTGCCGACGACCTGTGGAAGCGCACGCTGATGCGCTATCCCTTCCTGCGCACGCCGGCCGACCCGGCCGCGGTCGAACTGCGACGCCTGACCAGCCTTTTCCTCGATTGCAAGGAGTTCACCGCCATCGCTCCGCTGCGCCTGACCAACGACGTGGTGGTGGCCGTGGCGGCGCAAGCCTGCCTGCCCATCCTGCAGCTGGGCCTGTCGAGCTACGACGGGTTCGTCGGCATCGTGCTGCAACCCGACCTGGTGCTGGCACGCCGGCAGCATCTGGATGAACATGGCGTGATGCACGAGTACGACGAAACGCTGAGCGGCGAAGCGGTCGAGGGCGGACCGGTGATGCTGTCGTGGCGCGACGTGCGCAGTAGCGGCCGCACCGCAGCCGACGGCTACAACGTGGTGATCCACGAGTTCGCCCATGTGCTGGACATGGCTGATGGCGCGGCCGATGGCGTGCCATTGTTGCCGCACGATGTGTCTCGCGCCGAGTGGGCCGGCACCTTGACTCGGGAGTTCCAGGCCTTCGTCGAGCGCGTCGATGCTGGCCAGGAGACCGCGCTCGACCCCTACGGCGCCGAAGCGCCCGAGGAGTTCTTCGCAGTGGCCAGCGAAGCCTTCTTCGTCAGCCCGCTGGCGGCCAGGAAGGAGCACCCGGCGCTGTACGCGCTGCTGTCGCGCTACTACCGCGCCGACCCGGCTGCATCTGCCTGAGCGGATCCTGTCTCAGGCCGGCGTCGCTTCGGTTCGCGGCTTGTCACTCTTTCGCGGCGGCTGGATGTCGAGCTGCAGTTCGCCCTTGTCGTCGATGTCCACCGCCAGCCGGCCGCCATCGACCAGGCGCCCGAACAGCAACTCGTCGGCCAGTGCGCGGCGGATCATGTCCTGGATCAGACGCTGCATCGGCCGCGCACCCATCAACGGGTCGAAGCCCTTGTCGCCCAGGTGCTTGCGCAGTGCATCGCTGAAGGTGACTTCGACCTTTTTCTCGGCAAGCTGACCCTCGAGCTGGAGCAGGAATTTGTCGACCACGCGCAGGATGATCTCCTTGTCGAGCGCCCGGAAGCTCACGATCGCGTCGAGCCGGTTGCGGAACTCGGGCGTGAACAGGCGCTTGATGTCGGCCATCTCGTCACCGCGCTCGCGCGAATTCGTGAAGCCGATGGTGGCCCGGTTCATGGTCTCGGCACCCGCGTTGGTGGTCACCACGATGATCACGCTGCGGAAGTCGGCCTTGCGGCCGTTGTTATCGGTCAGCGTGCCGTGGTCCATCACCTGCAGCAAGACGTTGAAGACATCCGGATGCGCCTTTTCGATCTCGTCGAGCAGCAGCACGGCATGCGGCTTCTTGGTGATGGCCTCGGTCAGCAGGCCGCCCTGGTCGAAGCCGACGTAGCCCGGGGGCGCGCCGATCAGCCGACTGACGGCATGGCGCTCCATGTACTCGGACATGTCGAAGCGGATCAGCTCGATGCCCAGGATGTAGGCCAACTGCTTGGCGACCTCGGTCTTGCCGACGCCGGTGGGGCCCGAGAACAGGAATGAGCCGATCGGCTTTTCGGGCTTGCCCAGGCCCGAGCGCGCCATCTTGATCGCCGCAGCCAGCGCTTCGATCGCCGGCTCCTGGCCAAAGACCACGCTCTTGAGGTCACGCTCGAGGTTGCGCAGCTTGCCGCGGTCGTCGCTCGAAACGCTGGCCGGCGGGATGCGCGCGATCTTGGCGACGATCTCCTCGACTTCCGCGCGCGTGATCGTCTTCTTTTGTTTGTTCTTGGGCAGGATGCGTTGCGCCGCACCGGCCTCGTCGATCACGTCGATGGCCTTGTCGGGCAGGTGCCGGTCGTTGATGTACTTGGCCGACAGCTCGGCCGCGGCCTGCAATGCGCCCAGCGCGTACTTGACGCTGTGGTGCTCTTCGAAGCGCGACTTCAGGCCCTTGAGGATCTCGATCGTCTGCTCGACCGACGGCTCGACCACGTCGACCTTTTGGAAGCGCCGCGACAGCGCAGCGTCCTTCTCGAAGATGCCGCGGTACTCGGTGAAGGTGGTCGCGCCGATGCACTTCATCGCCCCGTTGGACAACGCAGGCTTGAGCAGGTTGCTGGCGTCCAGCGTTCCGCCCGACGCCGCGCCGGCCCCGATCAGGGTGTGGATCTCGTCGATGAAGAGGATCGAGTTCGGCTGGTCCTTGAGCTGCTTCAAGACGCCCTTCAGGCGCTGCTCGAAGTCGCCGCGGTACTTGGTGCCGGCCAGCAGGGCGCCCATGTCGAGCGCATAGACCGTGGCGTCGCCCAGCACCTCGGGCACGTCCTTCTCGGTGATGCGCCAGGCCAGGCCCTCGGCGATCGCGGTCTTGCCCACGCCGGCTTCGCCGACGAGCAAGGGGTTGTTCTTGCGCCGCCGGCACAGGATCTGGATCACGCGCTCGACCTCGTGCTCACGGCCGATCAGCGGGTCGATCTTGCCGTCGCGGGCCTGCTGGTTGAGGTTCTGCGTGAACTGGTCGAGCGGCGAGCCCTTGGTGTCGGCGCCTTCTTCCTTCTCGGCTTCGTTGCTGGGACTCTCGTTGGACTTGGTCGGCTCCGGCGGGTCGGACTTCTTGATGCCATGGGCAATGAAGTTCACCACGTCCAGGCGCGTCACGCCCTGCTGGTGCAGGTAGTGCAGGTAGTACACGGCGTGCGAGTCCTTCTCGCCGAAGATCGCCACCAGCACGTTGGCACCGGTCACTTCCTTCTTGCCGCTGCCGGTGGACTGCACGTGCATGATCGCGCGCTGGATCACACGCTGGAAACCGAGCGTCGGCTGGGTGTCCACCTCCTCGGTGCCAGAGACCGTCGGCGTGTTCTCCTTGATGAAGGTCGCCAGGCTCTTGCGCAGGTCGTCGAGATTGGCTGCGCAGGCGCGCAGCACTTCGGCCGCCGACGGGTTGTCGAGCAAGGCC
>JANOJJ010000250.1:0-6567 GCA_031408155.1 Rubrivivax sp. | reverse complement strand
ATACGCGGCGATCGCCGTCGCGCTGGCGCTGCTGTTCACGCTGCCCTGGTGGGTCGGTAACACCTACTACATCAACATCGCGAGCCAGATCCTCCTGTTCGCCGTGTTCGCGCTCGCGCTCAACGTGCTGGTCGGTTACGGCGGCCTGGTCTCGCTCGGCCACGCCGGCCTGTTCGCCATCGCCGGCTACACCGCGGCGCTGCTGTTGCAGATGGGCTACGGCCATTTCGCCGCCAACAGCGCCGCCATCGTCGTGACGCTCGCAGCGTCCGCGATCTTTGCCGTGCTGGCGCTGCGCTCGACCGGCATCGGCTTCCTGATGATCACGCTGGCGCTCGGACAGATCATCTGGGGCGTCGCCTACCGGTGGGCGAGCCTCACCGGCGGCGACAACGGCGTCAACGTGACGACGCGGCCGGCGCCGTTCGGCCTGAGCCTGTCGAACGCGCCGTCGTTCTACATCGCCTGCCTGATCGTGTTCCTGCTGGCGATCGCGAGCATGGTGCTGTTTGTGCGCTCGCCGTTCGGCGCCAGCCTGCGCGGCACCCGCGACCAGGCGCGGCGCATGAATGCGCTTGGCTACAATGTCTGGCTGATCCGCTTTTTGGCGATCGTGTTCTCGGGTTTCTGGACCGGAATTTCCGGACTTCTGTTCATCTACTACAACCAGTTCATCTCACCGCAGGTGTCCGCGCTCACGGCCTCGGCCGAGGTACTGCTGATGGTGATCTCGGGCGGCACCGCCACGCTGCTCGGGCCGATCGCGGGCGCGATCATCGTCGTCGTGATGAAGAACGTGGTGAGCGCTTATATCGAGCGCTGGAACCTGGTGCTCGGCGTCATCTTTATTGTCATCATCACCTTCATGCCGGAGGGGCTGGTTCCGGGCACGGTGCGGCTTGCCCGCTGGGGCTGGCACGCCATCCAGACGCGATGGAATGGAACGCCGGCGCGGCCGGCTGAGGAGCGCCAACCATGAGCGCCCTTACGGTCAAACAACTCTGCAAGGCGTTCGGCGGCCTGCGCGTAACCGCCAATGTCAATTTGGCCGTCGAGCCGGGCGAGCGGCGGCTGATCATCGGCCCCAACGGCGCCGGCAAGACCACGCTGTTCAATCTGATCTCGGGCGTCACGCCGCCGTCCAGTGGCGACGTGGCCTTCGAGGGCCGCACCATCACCGGGCTGCGACCCTTTCAAGTGGCGCGCCTGGGCATCGCGCGCACCTTCCAGAACCTGCGCATCTTTCCCAACAGGACGGTGTTCGACAACGTCTCGGTGGGCGCGATCCGCGACAGCGGGCTGCGCGACGCCTTGTTCGAACGCCGCAGCACGCGCGGGCATGAGATCAGCGCCGTGGCCACCGAGATGCTGACCAAGGTCGGACTGGCGGACTTCTCCGACGAGCTGGCGGCAAACCTGTCGTACGGCAAGCGCAAGATGCTCGAGATCGCGCGCGCGCTGGCCGGCCGGCCACGACTGCTGATCCTGGACGAACCCGCCGCCGGGCTCAACGACACCGAGACGATGGAGCTGGCGCGCTTCATCGAAAGGTTGCGCGCCGACGGGCTGACCATCCTGCTGGTCGAGCACGACATGGGCCTGGTGATGCGCGTGTGCAGCCGCGTCATCGTGCTCGCCTTCGGCCGCAAGATCGCCGATGCCGACCCGGCCAGCGTGCGGCAGGACCCAGCCGTGCTCGACGCCTATCTCGGGACGGGCGACGAATGACGAGCCCGCGCGCCGCGCTGCGGGTCGACCGCCTGGTGGTGCGCCTGGGTGGCCAGCAGATCCTGCGCGAGGTCAGCCTGCTGGTGCCCGAGCGTGGCGTGGTCACCGTGCTCGGCGCCAACGGCGTGGGCAAGACCACCCTGATGCGCACCCTTTCGGGCATCTACCACGCCAGCAGCGGCAGCGTCGCCTTCGGTGACGAGGTCATCACCAACCTGCCGGCACACCGCATCGTGGCCCTGGGCCTGGCGCAGGCGCCCGAGGGGCGGCAGGTGTTCTCCAACATGTCGGTGCGCGAAAACCTGGTGCTCGGTGGCGGTGCGCTGGGCCGCAGCGACTTCGAGCACACGCTTGAAGACGTGCTGCAGCGCTTTCCGGTGCTGCGCGATCGGCTGACCCAGCAGGCCGGGTCGCTGTCGGGCGGCGAGCAGCAAATGCTGTGCATCGGCCGCGCGCTGATGAGTCGACCGCGGTTGCTGCTGCTGGACGAGCCCTCACTCGGCCTGGCACCCAGGATCGTCAAGCAGATCTTCGATCTGGTGGCGAGCATCCGCGCCGGCGGCACCGCCATCCTGCTGGTCGAGCAGAACGTGCGCGCCGCGCTCAAGGTAGCCGACTACGGCTACGTGATGGAAGGCGGCCGGGTCGTGCTCGAGGGTCCGGCGGCGCAACTGCGTGACGACGCGCGCGTTCGCGACGCGTACCTGGGCGGAAGTCACTGAGTCAAGCCGATTCGATCTCGAAAGCCGCGCCGTGGGTGCGCTGGCGCGACAGGGCCAGCGGCGATGCACCCGCAGGGCCGCGCAACGACAGACCCATCACGCCTTCACCGCGGCCGCGCAGCAGGGCGCGCAGCGGCGCACTGTCTTGTGGATCAGGCCCCGGCTCGGCCAGCACCAGCACGGTCGGCCCGAGTCGGAGAACGGCCTGGCGCAGGCCGAGCCCGGGCAGGGCCAGCGCTCGCACGCCCTGCGTCGCCTGCGGACCGAGGAGCGCAACATAACGGGCCAAGCTGGCATCCAGATGGGTCACGGCCACACTCAGGCTGGCCACGCCCGACACGCCGTTGGCATGGACGCGCGCATCGCCCTCGATGACGCGCAACGCACGCGGTGTGACGTCGCCGCACAAGAAGGGCAGTTCGGGCGTGGGCGGTGTGCCGGTCTGCCACACCAGCCGCTGGCCGTCCAGGCGCACGCGGCCACCGTCGTGCGGCCCCTGGTAGGCCAGGCCTCGGCTGCGTGCCGCTTGCACCACGTCGCTGACGCTGCCGGGCAGCAGCGCGAAGTCGATCAACCCTTCATGACCGCGCTGCGCATGGCCCCACCAGCGGTGCTCGGGCGCCGGGCGAAGAAACGCGATCAGCTCCAGATAGCTGCCGTCGGCAAAGCCCACCAGCGCGTTGTGGCTGGCAGCGTCGGCATGCGTGCCGCCTCGCTGCACGGTAAAGCCCAGCGCGCCGTAGTTGCGAATGGCGGCTTCGAGATCGCCGACGAGGATGACCACATGGTCGAGGACGAGGGACATGGCGACTCCGGAATGGCGCGAACGACGCAGGATTGTCACCACTGCACGCGCACCGGCCCGAGCGGCGCTGGCTGGGCTGGCGCGGGCGGACTCGTCAGGCGGCGAGCTGTTGCTCGAGCTGGTGCAGGACACGGTAGCAGGGCAGCACTTGGGCGACGCTGGCGTTCGGTTCACGGCCTTCCCGGATGGCGGCGAAGAATTCGCGGTCCTGCAACTCGATGCCGTTCATCGACAGCGCGACCCCGCTCAGGTCGATCTTCTCGTCCTTGCCGTTGAAGAGGTCGTCGTAACGCGCAAGGTAGGTGCCGCTGTCGCCGATGTAGCGGAATGTGGTCCCGAGCGGTCCTTCGTTGTTGAACGACAGGCTCAGCGTGCAGATCGCGCCGCTCTGGGCCTTGAGCTGGATGCTCATGTCCATCGCGATACCCAGCGTCGGGTGGATCGGACCCTGCACCGCGTTGGCCTTGACGATGGGGCTTTGCACCTGGTACGCGAACAGGTCGACCGTGTGCGCGGCGTGGTGCCACAGCAGGTGGTCGGTCCAGCTGCGCGCCTGGCCCAGTGCATTCATGTTGGACCGACGGAAGAAGTAGGTCTGCACGTCCATTTGAAAGATGCGGAACTCGGCGTTCAGGATGCGCTGGCGCAGCCATTGGTGGCAGGGGTTGAAGCGCCGCGTGTGGCCGCACATGGCCACCTTGGCGCTGGACTCGGCGCGAGCCAGCACCGCTTCACCGTCCGTCAGCAGGTCGCACAGCGGGATCTCCACCTGCACATGCTTGCCTGCTTCAAGACAGGCCAGGGTCTGCGACGCGTGCATCTGCGTCGGCGTACACAGGATGACGGCATCCACTTCCTTCATCGCCAGGCTGGCGGCGAGGTCGGTGGCGACATGTTTGATGCCGTACTTGTCGGCCACTTCCCTGGTCTTGGCCAGGTCACGACTGATCAGCGATATCACCTCGACGCCGTCAATCTTCATGATGGCATCGAGGTGCTTCACGCCAAAGGCACCGGCGCCGGCGAGGGCAACTTGGATGGTCATGCTGGTTCTTCCAGGACGAGGTGGCCTACCGCGGTGTTGCTCGCAGGCACGTGATAGAAGCGATGCCTGACCGTCGGCGCGCCGCCACCAGCCAGGTCGGACATCGCGCCGCGCGCGATCAGCCACATCACCAGTTCGATGCCTTCACTGCCGGCCTCGCGCACGTAGTCGATGTGCGGCCGCTGCGCCAGGCCGGCCGGGTCGGCGATCAACTGATCGAGGAACTGGTTGTCCCACTCGCGATTGATCAGGCCGGCACGCGGGCCCTGCAACTGGTGGCTCATGCCGCCGGTGCCCCAGATGTGAACCTTGAGCGGCTGGTCGTAGCTTTGCACCGCCCGCCCGATGGCCTGTCCGAGCAGGAAGCAGCGCCGGCCCGACGGCACGGGGTACTGCACCACGTTGACGGCAAACGGGATCACCGGACAAGGCCACGCAGCCGGTTGACCGCACATCAACGACAACGGCACCGTCAGGCCATGGTCGACGTCCATCCGGTTGACGATGGTGAGGTCGAAGTCGTCCTGGATCACGCTTTGCGCGATGTGTGCCGCCAGATCGGGGTGGCCGATGACGGTGGGCACCGGCCGCGGACCCCAACCTTCGTCGGCAGGTTGGAACTCGGCCGCGGTGCCGATGGCGAAGGTCGGAATCATCTCCAGGCTGAAGGCGTTGGCATGGTCGTTGTAGACCAGCACGATCACGTCGGGCCGGTGGTCCTTCAGCCACTGCTTGGAGACCTCGTAGCCCGCGAAGACCTTTTGCCAGTACGGCTCGGCCGACTTGCCGAGGTCGAGCGCGGCGCCGATCGCCGGCACGTGGCTGGTGTAGACGGATGCGCTGATGCGGGCCATGTTCAAACCTTGTTCGCCGCGCCGGCCTTGCCTTGCGGTTGCCGATGCGCCTGCGCGCTGCCGTCTTCGCCGAGGTGGCGATTGCCTTCGATCGAGCGGCCGCCGCCGATCATCATGTCGCGGTATTCCTCTTCGCTCATGCCGGTCATGCTGCCGGCCATCTGCTGGAAGCTCTTGCCGTCAGTGGCACCGATCTTGGCCAGGAAGTAGATGTTGCCGCCGGCGGCGATGCAGCGGTTGAGGTCGCGTGCCAGCACCGCCTGCTTCTGCTCCTCGGTCATCGGCCATTGGTCCAGGTAGGCTCGTTCACCGGCCTTGAAGCGCTCGCGGTTGGCCGCCTTCATCAGACTCATGCAGAACTGGTTGAGCGCGTAGCCCTTGCGCGACTGCTCGGCGTCGAAGATCGTGGTGCCGGGGATGTCTTGATACGGTTTATCGAGTGCCATCGTCAGATCCTTGCCTCGTCTGGCCAGTACAGCCGCATCGGGTTGTCGACCAGCAGCCGCCGTTGCAGCTCGGCCGTGGTCGCGATATGCGGGATGAAGTCGACCAGCAGCCCGTCGTCGGGCATGTGATCCTTCAGGTTGGGGTGCGGCCAGTCGGTGCCCCAGAGCACGCGGTCGGGGAACTGCTCGACTACGCGGCGTGCGAACGGCACCACGTCGCGGTAGGGTGGCAGGTCAGCGGCCTGGTCGCCGGCCAGGGCCTTCGGGCCGGTGACCGACAGCCGCTCGGGACAGCTGACCTTGCTCCACACGTTGCCATGCTCGCGCATGAACTTCAGGAACAGGCTGAACTCGGGGCCATCGACCGGCCGGGCCACGTCGGGCCGGCCCATGTGGTCGACCACCACGGTAGTCGGCAGCGCGGTGAAGAAGTCCCACAGCTCAGGCAGGTCGACGGCCTCGAAGTAGATCACCACGTGCCAGCCCAGCGCCTGGATGCGGCCGGCGATCTCGAGCAGTTCGTCCTTCGGCGTGAAGTCGACCAGACGCTTGACGAAGTTGAAGCGCACGCCGCGCACGCCGGCTGCGTGCAGGTCTTGCAGCGCCTGGTCGGTCACGCCGCGTTTGACGGTGGCAACGCCGCGCGCCCGACCGCCGCTGGCGCGGCAGGCGTCGGCCAGGGCGCGATTGTCGGCACCGTGGCAGGTAGCCTGCACGATCACGTTGCGTGAAAATCCGAGCCGGTCGCGCAGTGCAAAGAGCTGCTGCTTGCTGGCGTCGCAGGGCGTGTACTTGCGCTCCGGCGCGAAGGGGAATTCATGCCCGGGGCCGAACACGTGGCAGTGCGCGTCGACGCTGCCCGCAGGCAGCTCGAAGCGGGGCTTGCTCGGGTCGGCGGTCCAATCGAGCCAGCCGGGGGTCTTTTCGATGCTCACGATTCAGCGGTCCTTGTGCGCGTCGAGATGGG
>JANOJJ010000744.1:0-2228 GCA_031408155.1 Rubrivivax sp. | reverse complement strand
CCAGGCTGACGTTGCCTGACGTCGATGTCAGCGTGAACGCCCCGCCCACGCTCAAGGAGCCGCCGTTCTGCGTGATGCCGGTGTTGGTCGTCAGCGCCAGCGTCGTGTCGACGGCGCCGACCACGTCGATCGGACCACCGGACAGCGAGTTGAGGTTCAGGCTCGCGTCGCGAGCGGAGACACCGAGCGTCGCCACCCGGTTCAGCGGGCTGTCGAGCGCGACCGAGAGCGCGGCGCCGGACGGCTGGTTGATGACCAGGTTGTTGGCGACGATGCTCGATGCCGACGTCTGGCCCATCCTGGCACCGTCGTTCGCGCTGGCCGTCAGCGAAATGCTGAAAGCGGAGAGCGCGGCATCGTCGATGAACGTGTCGCTGCTGGTCAGCGAGACCGTCTTCAGCGTATGGACATCGGCCGCAATCAGGATGCGGTCGTTGGCGTTCTGCTGCGTGTTGACGCTGAGCGCGGCGTTGTTCAACGTCATCGGCGCGTAGATGCTGACCTGCGGGCTCGACAGCGACAACATCGTTCGCGTGCCATTCGGCGCCACTGTCAGCGGCGCCGTCACGCTCAACGAAGCGCTGGCTTCGAGCGAGACGTTGCCGCTGAACAGCAGACTGGCCACGCGCGTCGACGTGATGTAGCTGAAGTTGCCGAAGTCGCCGGCGCCGAGGCTGTTGCCCAGCAGATCGTCGCCGGTGGTCGCGTCGCCGTTGACATCGGCGACGCTGCCCACGACCAGATTCGCAGGATCGAGCAGCAGCGTGCCGTAGTGTCCATTGGCCGCGCGTGTGTCCACGTCGCCGTCGAAGTCGAGCCGCTGCTTGCCCGAGACTTCGACCAGCCCGCCATCGCCCGAGCGCACGCCGCCGGTGGCCGCGATCTGCCCCTTGAACGTCGTGTTCACGTCCGACCACACCACCACCGTGCCGCCATCGCCGGCAGTGCGCGCACTGGCATCGAGGCTGACATCGCGGCCGACGAAGGTGTTCTGCGCATTCGCCTGCGGACCCTGGCCGCGGAAGTTGCCGCCGACCAGCAGCGTGCCGCCACCCACGTCACCCGAAGCGTCCAGGCGTGCCGGCCCGACGAGCGCAACCTGCTGGCCCAACACCGTGATATCGCCACCGTGCTGGCCCGCAGCGCCCGCGGCATCGAGCGTGCCGCTGACGTTGACACCGCCGCTGTCGCCACCCGACAGCACGATCTGGCCGCCGCGGTTCTCGACACGGTGGGCGCGCACGAGGCCATCGACCTGCATCACGGTGCGACGCGCGGCATCGGCCGCCGCAGCTTGAAGGCTGATCGCACCGCCATCGGCCACCAGGCGGCCACTGTTGTGCAGGCTGGCATCGATGGCTGCCACTGGCACGCGGATGTCGAGCAGCCCGGCTCCGGTGGCGTCCACCGTCACGGCCTGTGCTGCCGCCATGCTGATGGTCCCGCCAGGGGCCTCGATGCTGCCGTGATTGGCCACACGCGTCCCAGCCAGCACCACATGGCCGCCGGGCGCTGCGCTGATCCGCCCCTCATTGACGACATCACCCGTTGCCGCGTTGCCGTTGGACAGGCGCAGGTGGCCGGCCATGAACTGCGACGCGTCGGCTTGCAGCGTCGTCGCCACCAGGCTGCCGACGTTGACCTGCGCCCCCGGAGCGAACAGCACACCGCTCGGGTTCTGCAGATAGACGTGACCATTGGCGCTCAAGCTGCCGAAGATCGCGCTCGGCTGGTCGCCGAGCACACGGTTGAGCGCCACGGAACTGCTCGACGGCTGCACGAAGCGCACCGACGCGTCGGCACCGATCGAGAAGCTGGTCCAGTCGGTGATCATGCGCGCCGTGGACTGGTTGACCGTCATCGCCTTGCCGTCCACCTGGATGGTGCCGGCGCCGCGCACGACGACGCCGCCGCTGGGCAGCACCACCTGGGCCATCGCGCCGGCCGTCGTCATCAGACTGAGCGCGAAGACCGCGGGGCGCAGCGTCGCGCCGCAGCTTTCACCGCTGCCGCACTTGCCGGCCGCGCGCGCACACTCAGCCACCGCCACCACCATGCCGCGGCAGCTGTCGAAGATCAGACGATGGGCATGGACGTTCATGGCGAGGGCTCCGGCACGGTGGATCGATTTCAGAACTGCTGGCTGAATTGCAGATAGGCGCGGGCGCGACTGTCGTCGCTCTGCGCCTTGGTCGATCCGCGAGCAGCGAACCAGCCCTTGACGACCA
>JANOJJ010000738.1:0-8614 GCA_031408155.1 Rubrivivax sp. | reverse complement strand
GCAGGCTGATGTTGTTGACGTCGAGGATGACCTCGCCGATCTGTCGCGTGCTCATGCCGCGACCTTCACGCTTGGAAAAGTCTTGGCATCGGCGATGGGCAGCGTGGCGCTGACGCTGCCGCTGCGGCCGTCCTCGAACTTCACCGCCGTCTCGATGAACTGCTCGGCCTTGCCGCCGTACAGCGCATCGAGCAGCAGCTGGTACTTGTCGGCGATGGCGCCGCGGCGCACCTTGCGCGTGCGCGTGAGTTCGCCGTCGTCGGCATCGAGCTCCTTGTGCAGCACCAAGAAGCGACTGATCTGGCTGCCCGCCAGCAGCGCGTCCTGCGCCAGGTCGGCATTGACCTTCTCGACGCATTCGCGGATGAGCTCCAGCACCTCAGGCTTGGCCGCCAGGTCGTTGTAGCCGGCATAGGACAGGTTGCGCCGCTCGGCCCAGTTGCCCACCGCCTCGAAGTCGATGTTGATGAAGGCGCAGACCTTCTCGCGCTTGTCACCGAAGGCCACGGCCTCCTTCACGTGGGGGAAGAACTTGAGCTTGTTCTCGACGTACTTGGGCGCGAACATGGCGCTGTCGTTGGGCCCGCCGAGCAGGCGGCCGACGTCCTTGGCGCGGTCGATGATCTTCAGGTGGCCGGCCGCGTCGATGAAGCCGGCGTCACCGGTGTGGTACCAGCCGTCGCTGGTCAGCACCTCGGCCGTGGCAGCCGGGTTCTTGTAGTACTCCTTGAGCAGGCCAGGACTCTTGACCAGGATCTCGCCGCTGGCGGCCAGCTTGATCTGCACGCCGTCGATCGGCACGCCCACGGTGTCGGCCCTGGCCTCGTGGTCGGGCTGCAGGCAGACGAATACGGCGGTCTCGGTCGAGCCGTAGAGCTGCTTGAGGTTGATGCCTATCGAGCGGTAGAAGGTGAACAGGTCGGGGCCGATCGCCTCGCCGGCGGTGTAGGCCACACGCACGCGCGAAAAGCCCAGCGAATTGCGCAGCGGTCCATAGACGAGGAGGTTGCCCAGGGTATAGCTGAGCTTGTCGCCGAAGGAAACCGGCTTGCCGTTCATCAGCGTCGGGCCGACACGCCGCGCCACGTCCATGTAGTGGTGGAACATGCGGCGCTTGATCGCGCCGGCGTCTTCCATCCGGATCATCACGCTGGTCAGCAGGCCCTCGAAGATGCGCGGCGGTGCGAAGTAGTAGGTCGGGCCGATCTCCTTCAGGTCGATCGTCACCGTCGCGTTCGACTCGGGGCAGTTGACCACGTAGCCGCAGGCCAGCCACTGCGCGTAGCTGAAGATGTTCTGCCCGACCCAGGCCGGCGGCATGTAGGCCAGCACTTCTTCGGCGTTGGTCAACTTGTCGAACGTCTTGCCCGCGTTGGCACGGTCGAGCAGCGTGAAGTGGGTGTGCACCACGCCCTTGGGGTTGCCGGTGGTGCCCGAGGTGAAGAACATCGCCGCCACGTCCTGCGGCTTGGTGCTGGCGATCTCGGCGTCGAAGAAGCCGGGCTGCCTGGTATCGAAGGCGCGGCCGACCTCGATCAGCGAGTCCAGCGACAGCAGGCCCGGTTCGTCGTACTTGCGCAACCCACGTGGGTCGTCGTACCAGACATGATCGAGCTGCGGGCATTGCGCGCGCAGTTCGAGCATCTTGTCGACCTGTTCCTGGTCTTCCACCACTGCGAAGCGCACCTCGGCGTTGTTGACCGGGAAGACGTACTCCGGGGCCACGGCATCCTGATACAGCGGCACCGGAACCGCGCCCAGCGACTGCGCCGCCAGCATCGAGGCATACAGGCGCGGGCGGTTCTCGCCGACCACGATCAGGTGGTCAC
Source organism: Rubrivivax sp. (assembly GCA_031408155.1). GTDB lineage: Bacteria > Pseudomonadota > Gammaproteobacteria > Burkholderiales > Burkholderiaceae_C > Rubrivivax. The sequence continues at coordinate 6,785 of JANOJJ010000738.1, read as the reverse complement.
CGCGCTTGACGCCGCGTTCGGCCATGCCGCAAGCCAGTGCGCGCACCAGCGCGGCCAGCGCCGACCAGGTCAGCGTCTGCCAGATGCCATATTCCTTTTCGCGCAGCGCGGGCGCATCAGGCCGCGCTTGGGCGTGTTCGAGCATCAGGCGGGGGAATGTCGTCTGCACCGCTGGGTCTCCTCGGTGTTGCAGGGCGACGGTGCGGGCAGGCGGGCCGGCTTCGAGCCCGCGGCGTAGCAGCGTCCAGGATCATTGTCCGGAAAACTTTGACGCCGATTTGTCGTTCTGACGACAATCCTAGGGTCTACACTGACAGGCGATTCACTGATGCCCTCAACCAGCTTCCCGTCAGCTTCGCATGCAGGCACGGTGCAGGTTTCGCGTTCCCGCGCGATCCGGTCCGACGAGTTGCGCAGCATCCCATGGCTCGACCGGCTCGACGCCGAGGAGGTGTCCCGGGTGGCCGAGGATTTGCGCGTGGTGCAGGTCGCTCCAGGCGAATTGGTGTGCCGGGTCGGTCGCCCGGTGACGTACTGGTTCGGTGTGCTCGACGGACTGCTGAAGATGAGCAACGACTCCGCCTTGGGCATGCCGATCACCTTCACCGGCTTGCCGCCGGGTGGCTGGTTCGGCGAGGGCACGGTGCTCAAGCGCGAGTCCTACCGCTACAACATCCAGGCCCTGCGGCGCAGCCTGGTCACCGGCATCTCGGTGGCGACGTTTCACTGGCTGCTCGACCGCAGCATCGGCTTCAACCGCTTCGTGATGATGCAGTTGAACGAGCGCCTCGGGCAGTTCATCGCCGCGCGCGAGATCGACCGCCTGAACAGCGCCAACGAGCGCGTGGCGCGCAGCCTGGGCGCCTTGTTCCACCCGCTGCTATACCCGGGCGTGGGCGACCTGCTGCGCATCACGCAGCAGGAACTGGGTTACCTGGTGGGCCTGTCGCGCCAGCGTGTCAACGAAGCCCTGCACACGCTGCAGGCCGGCGCCGTGATCCGGATCGAATACGGCGGCCTGCGCGTGCTCGACCTCGATCGCCTGCGCCGCTTCAGCGACGCGGTCGACCGACGCTGATCAGCGCTCGGTCAGGTGGTGAGCGATTCGCGGGCGGCCGCCAGCGTGGCCGCCAGGTCGGCGTCGCTGTGCGCCGAACTGACGAAGCCCGCCTCGTACAGCGCCGGCGCCAGGTACACCCCGCGGTCGAGCATGGCGTGGAAGAAGCGGTTGAAGCGCTCCTTGTCGGTGGCCATCACGGCGCCGTAGTTCTGCGGCAGCGTGGCGGCGAAGAAGAAGCCGAACATGCCGCCTTCGCATTCAGCCACCAGCGGCACACCGGTCGCGCGTCCGGCGGCCTCCAGGCCGTCGGCGAGCTGCTGGGTGCGGGCCGACAGGGCGTCGAAGAAACCGGGCTTGGTGATCTCGTGCAGCGTGGCCAGCCCGCAGGCGGTGGCCACCGGGTTGCCGCTCAGGGTGCCGGCCTGGTAGACCGGGCCCAGCGGTGCCAGTTGCTCCATCACGTCACGGCTGCCCCCGAAGGCCGCCAGCGGCATGCCGCCGCCAATGACCTTGCCGAACACGCTCATGTCAGGCTTGAAGCCGGGGATCAGCCTCGCATAGACGGCTTGCGCGCCACCCAGCGCGACCCGGAACCCCGTCATCACCTCGTCGAACACCAGCAGCGCGCGATGCTGGGTGCACAGCTCGCGCAGCCGGGTCATGAAGGGCACCGAGGCGCGAACGAAGTTCATGTTGCCGGCGATCGCTTCGATCAACACGCAGGACAGCTGCGCGCCATGCGTCGAGAAGGCCTCTTCCAGCTGGGCGAGGTTGTTGTACTCGAGCACCAGCGTGTGCTGCACCACTTCGGGCGGCACGCCGGCACTGGTCGGATGGCCGAAGGTGGCCAGGCCCGAGCCAGCCTTGACCAGCAGCGCGTCGGCATGACCGTGGTAGCAACCTTCGAACTTGATGAGCTTGGGCCGGCCGGTGGCGCCACGCGCCAGGCGCAGCGCGCTCATCGCGGCCTCGGTGCCGCTGCTGACCAGGCGTACCTGCTCGACCGAGGGTACGAGTCGGATGATGGCCTCGGCCAGGTCAACCTCGGCCTCGGTCGGCGCTCCGAAGGACAGGCCGTTGCGCGCCGCCCGCGTCACCGCCTCGAGCACGGCCGGGTGGCCGTGGCCGAGGATCATCGGGCCCCAGGAGCCGATGTAGTCGATGTAGCGCTTGCCTTCCACGTCCCACAGGTAGGCGCCTTCGGCGCGGCGGATGAAGCGCGGCGTACCGCCGACGGCCCGAAAGGCACGCACCGGCGAATTGACGCCGCCGGGGATGACGCGCTGCGCACGCTCGAAGGCGGACTGGTTGCTGGCTGCGGCGGTTGCGCTTGCAGGCCCTTCGGCCCTCAGCGCTCGCTCGTCCGTCCGCAGGGACGCTCTCGGTACGGGTTCAGTGGACACGGCGCTGGGCTCCCTTCGTGTTCTGCGGTTCATCGTCGGGGCCTTCGATATCGGGCCCGGCGTCGCCTTCTGCGCCTTCTTCGGGTGGTGGCAGGGCCCAGAAAAAGCGGTCAGGCACCACGTTGCCCATGCCAGGGCGAAAGCCCGAGTCCAGGCTCTGGTCGAGGAAGGACAGGGCTTCGCCTACGGCGGCCTGCAACTCGCTGCCGGCGGCCAGCAACGAGGCCAAGGCCGCCGCCAGCGTGTCGCCTGCGCCGACGAAGGCGGTATCGAAGCGCTCGAACTTCTCGCCCGTCAGGGCGCCCTGGGGTGAGGCGAGCACGTTGTCGATGAACTGCTCGCCGCCCTTGGCCGGCAGCATCACGCCGGTGACCAGCACGTAGCGCGTGCCATGTTCGCCGGCAGCCACCGCCAGTTCTCGGGCAGACGGGGGGCGCTCGCTGTCCCAGTCGGGGAGGAGAAAGTCGGTCAGCGTCTTGTGGTTGCCCACCAACACCTCGGTGGCGGGCAGGATCAATTCGCGGAACGCATCGAGATAGGGCTGGAGCTTGTCTTCCTCGAGCCAGGACAGCGCCGGCAGGTAGCTCACCAGCGGCACATCCGGGTAGTCGGACAGCACTTCAGCCACCGCACTGACGGTCTCGGCGCTGCCAAGGTAGCCGACCTTCCAGCCGGCGATCGTCACGTCTTCGAGGATCGAGCGCGCCTGTTCGACCACGGCGTCGGCATCGATCGGGTGCTGGTCGAAGACCTCGGCGGTATCGCGCATCACGATGGCAGTCACGACCGGCAGCGCGTGCGCACCCATCGCGGCAATGGTGCAGACGTCGCCGGCCAGTCCACCGGCGCCGCTGGGGTCGCTGCAGTTGAAGCTCATCACGCAGGCCGGTGCCGGGGGTTCGGCAGCAGCCAAGTCGGCTTCAGGGGCCGTGTCGGAGGTGGGCTTCATGGGACGCTTGCAGCAGAGGGGCGGGGGGACAATGGATCCGAAAGGCCTGGAGCGCACCTCTAGCGGAACGTGAGGACTGTGCCGTAGGTTCGCACATATCCTTGCTTTTTCGATATTGTGCGTGGCTACAATCGGCTTTCATTGTAGTGATCTGACTGTATAACCGTGAGTGAGCCTCGTAGCTGGATGTGCCTGATCTGCGGCTGGATCTACGATGAGGCGGCAGGGGGATCCCGATCACGATATCGCGCCCGGCACGGCTTGGGCTGACGTGCCGATGAACTGGACCTGTCCTGAGTGCGGTGCGCGCAAAGAAGACTTCGAGATGGTGGCCCTGTAGGCCCGTCACCGTTGCCGCACCCGGCGTGTTGAGGAGAGCAGCTCGTGGTAGGTGCTAGCACCGAGTCTGGTGGCTCGGGGACCAAGGTCCTCGTCATCGACGACAGCAACACGATCCGGCGCAGCGCCGAGATCTTCCTGCGCCAGGGTGGGCATGAGGTTGTGCTGGCCGAAGACGGTTTTGACGCGCTGTCGAAGGTCAACGACCACGATCCCCAGTTGATCTTCTGCGATATCCTGATGCCTCGGCTGGATGGCTACCAGACCTGCGCGATCATCAAGCGTAACCCGCGCTTTGCCCATGTGCCGGTGATCATGCTGTCGTCCAAGGACGGCCTGTTCGACAAGGCGCGTGGCCGCATGGTCGGCTCGGAGGAATACCTGACCAAGCCCTTCACGAAGGAGCAGCTGTTGCGCGCGGTCGAGACCTTCCGCCGGCCTGCCGCCTGATCCCGAGCCGTTGCTTCGCGGCAGGCCCCAATCGAACCTGAGGACCTCGTTATGCCGATCCAGAAGATCCTGGTGGTCGACGATTCGAAGACCGAGCTGTACCACCTGTCGGAGCTTCTGACCAAGCGCGGCTACAGCGTGCGCACCGCCGAGAACGGCGAGGAGGCGCTGCGCCGGCTCGCAGAGGAAAAGCCCGACCTGGTGTTGATGGACGTGGTGATGCCGGGTCAGAACGGCTTCCAGCTCACACGCACGATCACGCGCGACCCACGCTGGTCCGATGTGCCGGTGATCATGTGTACCAGCAAGAACCAGGAAACCGACCGCGTCTGGGGCATGCGTCAGGGCGCCAAGGACTACATCGTCAAGCCGGTCAACGCCGAAGAACTGTTGTCCAAGATACGCGCCTTCGACGCTGCTTGAGCGTCGATCCCGTCCATGGCCAAGCGCGAAGCCCTACGAGAACTGCAAAACCGCCTGGCCCAACGGCTGCAGGCGGCCTTGACCGAGGTGCCGTCCGTCTCCTGGCTGGCCGTCCAATGCGGCGGGTTCGGTGTAATCTTCCCGCTGCGCACCGCCGGTGAGATCTTCACTGCAGCCGGCGTATTGCCGGTGCCGCACACCAAGCCCTGGTTCCTGGGGGTGGCCAACCTGCGCGGGGGCCTGCACGGTGTGGTCGACCTGGCCGGATTCCTGGGGGTGCGCAGCCGCTCGCTGGCCTTGGACAGCCTGGGTGACCAGGCGCGGCTGCTGTCGCTCAACCCCAGTACAGGGGGTCATTGCGCGGTGCTGATCGACCGCCTGGCCGGCCTGCGCAACCCGGCTCAGTTGACCCGGCTGCCCGATCCCCCGCAGGCGCGCCCCGCGTTTGCCGGTTCACTCTACCGCGACACCCAGGGCCAGGTGTGGCAAGAGATCGACTTGGCGGCGCTGGCGCAACAAGAGCAATTCCTGGGCATCGCCGCATGACCCCCTGCGCGAGTCGCCAGCGCCCAGCGACGCGCGTCGAACCGATGAGGACCACATGAGCTTCCTGGACAAGATCGCCGGATCGTCGCGCAAGACCGGCGGCGCTGCCATGCCCGACATCGACCAGACGCCGCCGCCGCCGGTCAATCCGATGGAGGAGACCATGCGCGTCGGCCACGGCTCGGTGTTGCCCGACCTGATCGAGTCGCACTCCGATTCGTCGATCATCTCGGAGGCGGCCCCGTCCGAGCTGGCGGCCGAGTTCGGCGAGACGCGCATGCACGGCGACGCGTACGACACGGTCGCATCGGGCCTGCCGATCATCGGCGCCTGGCCAACGGCTCGCCAGCAACGCTTGCTGCTCGGTCTGTTCGGTGCCGGGCTGCTGGGTCTGGTCCTGATCGCGGTGTCGGCGCTGACCAGTTCGACTCGTGGTGCGTCCCAGGTGGCGGCCACCGGTCAGGCTCAGACGCAGTCGCAGCGGCTGGCCAAATCGGTGTCGCAAGCCCTGCTGGGCGGCGCAGCCGCCTTCGCTGAAGTCAAGGAAAGCGCCGAGGTGCTGGCGCGCAACGTGCGCAGCCTGAGCACCGGCCAAGGCAATGTGCCGGCGGCGCCATCGTCGCTGCAGGACCAGGTGACGGCACTCCTGCCGCTGGTCGAGCGTGCCGAGAAAAGCTCGGCCATCGTGCTGGCCCAGCAAAAGACGCTGACCACGGTGGGCCAGTCGCTGCGCAACATCAACCGCCAGTCGGCCGACCTGCTGGAACTGGCCGAAACGGTGTCGTCGCTCAAGCTGCAGCAGGGGGCGTCCTCGGCCGAACTCTCGGCCGCGGGCCAGCTGGTGATGCTGACGCAGCGCATCGGCAAGAGCGCCAACGAGTTCCAGACCATGGAAGGCGTCAGCCCCGAGGCGGTGTTCCAGCTTGGCAAGGACCTGAACTCCTTCCGCGAGATCGCCGACGGAATGCTTGCCGGCAATGCCGAGTTGCGACTGCCCGGTACCCGGGATCCCCAGGTGCGTGAGCGCCTGCAGCAGTTGATCAAACAGTACGAGGAGACACGAGGCCAGGCCACGGCGATCCTGTCCAACCTGCAAGGCCTGGTCGCGGCGCGGGATGCGCATTCGGTGATCGTGGGTGACAGCGAACCCCTGCGCCGCAACCTCGGGTCCTTGCAAGAGGCGCTGTCGGGTGCAGGTGAGTTCGGTCTGTTGTCGATGCTTGCGTCGCTGCTGGCGATGCTGCTGATGCTGGCCGGCGGCTTGGGGTTGCTGCGCCTGTTCGTGGTCGATCAGACCGCACGCTCGCAGGTCGCCGAATCGCAGCGCCTGGAAGCCGAACGCCAGGAGCAGGAAGCCAAGCGCGTGAACGACGCCAACCAGGCCGCCATTCTTCGTCTGATGAATGAACTGCAGACGGTGGCCGAAGGCGACCTGACCCAGCAGGCCACGGTGACCGAAGACATCACCGGCGCCATCGCCGATTCGGTGAACTACACGGTGGAAGAACTGCGCACGCTGGTCGAGGCGGTGCAGAACACGGTGACCCGCGTGACCGACACCACGCAGCAGGTCGAGCAGACATCGACCGAGCTGCTGGCCGCGTCGACCGAGCAG
>JANOJJ010000704.1:0-9068 GCA_031408155.1 Rubrivivax sp. | reverse complement strand
GACGTGATCGTCGAGGCGACCTGGTCCACCGGTCGCCTGGTGCGCGAGTACACCCTGCTTCTCGACCCGCCCACCCGGCAGGCTGCGCCGCCGCCGGCACCGAGTCCGGCCCTCACCGCCGCAGCACCGGCGCCAGCGCCGGTGCCGGCTGCGGCTGCAGCCCCGCCACCGGTGGTTGCGGCCCAGACACCAGCCGCGCCAACACCGCGCACGGCAGCGCCAGCGGCGGCGGCTGCACGGGCCGACGGCAGCGCAGGCGACTACGTGGTCCGTGGCGGCGACACCTTGTCGCGCATCGCGTCGCGCTCGCAACGCCAAGGGGTGTCACTCGAGCAGATGTTGGTGTCGCTGTTCAGAAGCAACCCGCAGGCATTCGTCGGCGCGAACATGAACCGGCTCAAGGCCGGCACCGTGCTGACCCTGCCCTCGGCCGACGCCGCGCGCAAGATCAGCATGGCCGATGCCCGCGAGGTGATCCAGGCTCAGAGCGCCGACTTCTCGTCGTACCGCCAGCGCCTGGCCAGTGGCGTTACCACCCAGGCCGACGACGGCCCGGCGCGGCAGGCCACAGGCAGCGTGCAGGCCCGGGTCGACGACCGCAAGCGGTCGAGTGCGGCCAGCCCCGACAAGCTGACGTTGTCGCAAGGTGGCGTGAAGGCCAGTGCGCCCGAAACCAAGGTCTCGCGCGAGGCCGAGCGCAAGGACACGTCCACCCGTGTGGCCGAGTTGTCGCGCAACGTCGAAGACCTCAAGCGACTGCAGCAAGGCGCCGCAGTGCCTGTGCCTACGCCTGCGCCTGCGGCGACACCCGCCAAACCGGCAGTGGTCCCTGCACCTGCACCCGCACCCGCACCTGCGCCGGCAGTCGTCCCGGTGCCTGCACCGGCACCCGCAGCGGCACCGGCCCCCGTCGCATCAGCGCCGGCTTCAACATTACCCACGCCAGCGATCGTTGCATCGGCACCCGGCCCGCGTCCGGCCGCGTCGGCCGCTGTGCCCGCACGTGCCGCTGCAGCCGAAGAGCCTGGATTCCTTGCCAGCTTGCTCGAGACCCCTTGGGCACTGCCCGCTGCAGTCGGACTGGTCGGCCTGCTGGTCGGCCTGGGCCTGTACCGGGCGCGTAATGCGAAAAGGAAAGGCGGAGGCGAGACCTCGTTCCTCGAAAGCCGCCTGCAGCCCGATTCCTTCTTCGGCGCCAGCGGTGGACAGCGCATCGACACGCGCGAGGCGGCCGGGTCGAGTTCGTCATCGGCTTCATCGTCGATGAGTTATTCGCTCAGTCAGCTCGACGCCATCGGTGATGTCGACCCGGTGGCCGAGGCTGATGTCTACTTGGCCTACGGCCGCGACCTGCAGGCCGAAGAGATCCTGAAGGAGGCTATGCGCGCCAATCCGCAGCGCATGGCCATCCGAACCAAGCTGCTCGAGGTTTATGCCAAGCGGCGCGACATCAAGGGCTTTGAGTTGTTGGCATCGCAGGTCCATTCGCTGACCCAGGGCGAAGGCGAGGATTGGGACAAGATCCAGGAGATGGGTCAGCAGATCGACCCGGACAACCTCCTGTACCAGCCGGGTGGCCATCCGGCGCCGGTGCGCGGCGCCGGCGGGCAGCAGGTACTCGAGCCGTTGGGTGCGACCACGTTGCCGCAAACGGCAACTCCCACGGCAGCGGGGTTCACGTCCGACTCGGACTTCGATTCGCGCCCGGGCGATCTCGACCTGGATCTCGACCTCGGACACGAAGCGCCACCGTCGGCGGTGGAAATGACGCGGCCGTTGCAGACTCAGGCCGACATCGCTTTGGAGCCTACGCTCGACTTCGACATGTCACCGCTGCCCGACGAAGGCACGACTCAGCCGGCAGCGATGCTGGCATCGCCCCCTGCGCCGGGTGATGGAGGCATCGATTTCGACCTCGACAGCCTTTCGCTCGAGGATCCGTCGCCCAAGACGATGCCGCTGCCGCGTGCCGAGCTGGCTGACAAGGGGCTGGACTTCGGTGACTTCACGCTCGCACCGCCCGAGCCCAAGACGGTGGCGATGGGCCGTTCGCCGTCGAGCCGGCCTGCAGCCGAACCGCTGCCGATCGACGAAGGCGGAGACCCGCTGGCACGCAAGCTCGAATTGGCCGAGGAGTTCCGGCAGATCGGTGACATCGAAGGTGCGCGCGACCTGATCGAGGAAGTGATCACCAAGGCCGACGGCATGCTCAAGTCCAAGGCCCAGGTGATGTTGGACGGCCTTGTCTGATGCGCCTGGCTTCGCTGCCGTCGCCCGCATCGCACTTGGCCTGAGCTTTCGTGGCGGCGCCTACCACGGCTGGCAATCGCAGATCGACGGTCGCACGGTGCAGGACGAGGTCGAGGCGGCCTTGTCAGCCTTTGCCGCGGTGGCGGTCAAGACCGTTTGCGCCGGCCGCACCGATGCCGGGGTGCATGCCATCAACCAGGTTGTGCACGTCGATCCTGAGGTCGAACGCGAACCCTTTTCGTGGGTGCGTGGCTGCAACCGGTTCTTGCCGCCCGACATCGCCGTGCAATGGTGCCGGCCGGTGCCGTCCACCTTCCACGCGCGCAACAGCGCGCGCGGGCGTCGCTATCGCTTCGTGCTGCTCGAGTCAGCGGTGCGGCCGGCGCTCGAGCAGGGCCTGTGCGGCTGGGTCTTCCGGCCGTTGGACGGCCAGTCCATGCGGTCGGCTGCAGCGCATCTGATCGGCGAACACGATTTCACGTCGTTTCGCGCCGCCCAATGCCAGGCCGCATCACCAGTGAAGACGCTGCGCCGCATCGACATCGAGCGGCGCGGCGCCTACTGGCGTTTTGACTTCGACGGCAGTGCGTTCCTGCACCACATGGTGCGCAACATCATGGGTTGCCTGGTGGCAGTGGGCAGCGGCCGCCAGGCACCGCACTGGATGGCAATGGTGCTGGACGCGCGCAGCCGGCACGCCGCTGCACCGACCTTTCCAGCCGACGGGCTCTATTTCCTGGGCCCCTACTACGATCCCGGGCATGCCATCCCCGACCATGTGCCCACTCACGACTGGCTGATCTGACATGAGCCGCACCCGCATCAAGATCTGCGGCCTGACGCGCGAGGTGGACGTCGACGATGCGATCGACGCCGGCGCCGACGCGCTGGGCTTCGTGCTCTATGCGAAGAGCCCGCGCCATGTCAGCCTGTTGCGTGCAGCCGAACTCGCCGCTCGGCTGCCGCCGTTCGTGACGCCGGTGCTGTTGTTCGTCAACGCTTCGCCCAGCGAAGTGCAGCGCGCCAGCGATCTTCTGCCGCAGGCCCTGCTGCAGTTCCACGGTGACGAGACGCCCGAACAGTGCCGGGCTGCTGGCCGGCCCTTCGTGCGCGCCGCACGCATTGCGCCAGGGTTCGATTTGTTAGACTTCGGCGCGCGCTTCCACGGCGCACAGGCCCTGCTGCTCGACGCCCATGTCGAAGGCTACGGCGGCGGCGGAAAGGCGTTCGATTGGTCACTGATTCCTCCCGACGTGGGCACTCCGGTCGTTTTGTCTGGTGGGTTGAGTCCGGCAAATGTCATCGATGGAGTGATGAGCGTGCGGCCCTGGGCCGTTGACGTGAGTTCCGGCGTCGAGTTGGCCAAGGGCGTCAAGAACGCCGCGCTGATGCGCCGCTTCTGCAAGGCCGTCCGCGACGCCGACGACCGCCTGTCGAACACCTGAGTGCCCGCTCCGAACGCGGTTCGGGCGCCGAACCGAAAGCTCCCCCATGCTGAACTACCAGCAACCCGATGCCCACGGGCATTTCGGACCGTATGGCGGCGTCTTCGTCGCCGAAACATTGATCCATGCCCTGCACGAATTGGAAGCGGCCTACGCCAAGTACCGCGAGGATCCCGAATTCGTCGCCGAATATCGAAACGAACTGGCGCACTTCGTCGGTCGGCCCAGCCCGGTCTACCACGCGGCGCGCCTGAGCCGCGAGATCGGCGGAGCACAGATCCACCTCAAGCGCGAGGACTTGAACCACACCGGCGCGCACAAGGTCAACAACACCATCGGCCAGGCCCTGCTGGCCCGACGCATGGGCAAGCCGCGGGTGATCGCCGAAACCGGTGCCGGCCAGCATGGCGTGGCTACCGCGACCGTCTGTGCGCGCTACGGCATGGAGTGCGTGGTCTACATGGGCTCGGAGGACATCAAGCGCCAGAGCCCCAACGTCTATCGAATGCACTTGCTGGGCGCCACCGTGGTGCCGGTGGAATCAGGTAGCAGGACGCTCAAGGACGCGCTCAACGAGGCCCTGCGCGATTGGGTCACCAACGTCGAGAATACGTTCTACATCATCGGCACGGTGGCCGGACCGCATCCCTACCCGATGATGGTGCGCGACTTCCAGCGTGTGATCGGTGACGAGTGCCTGCTGCAGATGCCCGAGATGATCGGTCGCGCTGGCGCGCAACCCGACGCAGTGATCGCCTGCGTTGGCGGCGGCAGCAACGCGATGGGCATTTTCTACCCCTACATCGAGCATGAAGGTGTGCGCCTGATCGGCGTCGAAGCGGCGGGTCAGGGCCTGGCCAGCGGCAAGCATGCGGCGTCGATCTCGGCCGGCTCGCCCGGCGTGCTGCACGGCAACCGCACCTACCTGCTGCAGGACGACAACGGCCAGATCACCGAGACGCATTCGGTCTCGGCAGGCCTGGACTACCCCGGCGTCGGCCCCGAGCACGCCTACCTGCACGACATCGGCCGCGCCGAATACGTGGCCATCACCGACGACGAGGCCATGTTGGCCTTTCACCGCCTGTGCCGCACCGAGGGCATCATCCCGGCACTGGAGTCCAGCCATGCGGTGGCCTATGCAATGAAAATGGCCACCACCCTGCGACCCGATCAGCACTTGCTGGTCAACCTGTCGGGCCGGGGTGACAAGGACATCGGCACCGTGGCCGACCTGTCGGGTGCCGAGTTCTTCTGCCGGCCATCATGCCGTGGCCAGAGCGTCAAGGGCACGCAGACCGTCGAGGTGCGCAAATGAGCCGCATCCAGGCCACCTTGCAGGCCCTGCGGTCGAACGGTCGCAAGGCGCTCATTCCCTACGTGACCTGTGGCGATCCGTTCGCCGACGGCACGCCGGAGATCATGCATGCCCTGGTCGCGGGCGGCGCCGACATCATCGAACTGGGCGTGCCTTTCTCCGATCCGATGGCCGACGGCCCGGTCATCCAGCAGGCCAGCGAACGTGCATTGGCGCGCGGTATAGGCACGCGCCAAGTGCTGCAGGCCGTGCGCGAGTTCCGGTCCCTTGACAACACCACGCCGGTGGTGCTGATGGGCTATGCCAACCCGATCGAGCGCTACGACGGACGCGAAGGCGCGGGCGCATTCATCACCGCTGCCGGCCGTGCCGGCGTGGACGGGCTGCTGGTGGTCGACTACCCGCCCGAGGACTGCGCAATCTATGTCGAACGGCTCAAGGCTGCTGACATGGACGCCATCTTCTTGCTCGCGCCGACCTCGACCGACCAGCGCATGCGCGAGGTCGGCCGCGTCGCGACGGGCTACGTGTACTATGTGTCGCTCAAGGGCGTGACCGGTGCCGGGCACCTCGACACCGAAGCGGTGGCCGCCATGCTGCCTCGCATCAGGGCTCATGTGAAGGTGCCGGTGGGCGTGGGCTTCGGCATCCGCGACGCGGCCACCGCGCAGGCGGTGGGGCGGGTGGCGGATGCGGTGGTAATCGGATCGCGCCTGGTGCAGATCCTGCAAGCGCAGCCGCGCGACAATGCGGGCCCCGCGGCCACGGCCTTCATGGCCGAGATTCGCAAGGCCCTGGACGAACTGGCCAAGGAGTAGACCGTATGAGTTGGCTCGAGAAGCTGCTGCCGCCCAAGATCCAGCAGACCGACCCCACCGAGCGGCGCACGGTGCCCGAGGGGCTGTGGATCAAATGCCCTTCGTGCGAGACGGTGCTCTACAAGACCGACCTCGAGCAAAACCTCAATGTCTGCCCGAAATGCGACCACCACCACCGCATTGGCGCGCGGGCGCGGCTCGACGGCTTCCTTGACGCCGAAGGCCGCTACGAGATCGGCCAGGAGGTGCTGCCCACCGACCCGCTGAAGTTCCGCGACAGCAAGAAATACCCCGAACGGCTGAAGGCTGCGCTCGAGACCACTGGCGAGACCGATGCGCTGATCGTGCTCGGCGGTGCCGTGATGAGCATGCCCGTGCTCGCAGCCTGCTTCGAGTTCGACTTCATGGGCGGCTCGATGGGCTCGGTGGTCGGCGAGCGCTTCGCGCGTGGCGTCGAGGCCGCGGTCGAACAGAGGGTGCCCTTCGTCAGCTTTGCCGCCACCGGTGGAGCGCGTATGCAGGAAGGCCTGCTCAGCCTGCTGCAGATGGCCAAGACCAATGCCGCGTTGACCCGTCTGGCCAAGGCCCGGCTGCCCTACGTCAGCGTACTGACCGATCCGACCATGGGTGGTGTGTCAGCCAGCTTTGCGTTCGTGGGTGACCTCGTGATCGCAGAACCCAAGGCCCTGGTCGGTTTTGCCGGCCCGCGCGTGATCGAGAACACCGTGCGCGAAAAGCTGCCCGAAGGTTTCCAGCGTTCGGAATTCCTGCTCGCCAAGGGTGCACTTGACATGATCATCGATCGCCGTCAGATGCGGTCCGTCATCGCGCGCGCGCTGGCCATGCTGCAGCGGCAAAGCGCCGACGCCGTCGCCTGAGCGGCGGCTGCGCTGCATTCGACGCCGGGCCCTTGGCGGCTTGGCCTTGCCTCACATGCACCCCGCCCGCACCCTGGACGAGTGGCTAGCACATTGCGAGCGGCTGCATCCGAAGTCGATCGACATGACGCTCGAGCGCGTGCACACGCTGCGCGAGCGGCTGGGCCTGCGCTTCACGGCGCCGGTGGTCAGCGTGGCGGGCACCAACGGCAAGGGTTCGAGTTGCGCGATGCTGGAGTCGATCGCGCTCCAGGCGGGCTACCGCGTGGGCCTCTACATCAAGCCGCATCTGGTGCATTTCGAGGAGCGCTGCCGGATCGGCGGCGCCAGCGTCGCCGCCGAGTCTCTGTTGCCTCATTTCGAGGCCGTCGAGGCGGCGCGTCTAGGCGTCGCGCTGACCTACTTCGAGTTCACCACGCTGGCGATCCTGCGCGCGCTGTCGCAGGCCGAACTCGACCTCGTGATCCTCGAAGTGGGCCTGGGCGGCCGGCTCGACGCCGTGAACGCCATCGACGCAGACTGCGCGCTCATCACCAGCATCGACATCGACCATGTCGAGTACCTGGGACCCGATCGTGAATCCATCGGGCGCGAGAAGGCGCACATCATGCGTCCGGGCCGGCCGGCCATCGTCAGCGACCCGATGCCACCGAACAGCCTGGTCGAGCATGGCCAGCGCATCGGTGCCGACCTGTGGTTGGTGGGGCGCGACTTCAGGCATTCGGGCGACCGCCAGCAATGGGGCTGGGCAGGGCGCGGCAAGCGCTTCAGCGGACTGGCCCACCCGGCGCTGCGTGGTGCCAACCAGCTGCTCAATGCGTCCGGCGTGCTGGCGGCCTTGACGGCGCTGCACAAGCAGCTCCCGGTAAGCGCCCAGGCTATACGCACGGGCTTGGCCCTGGTGGAACTGCCGGGGCGGTTCCAGATCGTGCCGGGGGCTCCAACCCTGGTGCTCGACGTGTCGCACAACACCCAATCGGTGGCGGTGCTGGCGCGCAACCTTGATGCGATGGGTTTCTACCCGCGCACCCATGCCGTGTTCGGTGCCATGCGAGACAAGCAACTGGTGGACATGCTGCAGGTCATCCGGCCTCTGGTCGACGCCTGGTACCTGTGCGATCTGCCCACGCCAAGGGCGGCCTCGGGCGACGAACTGGCTGCCCTGCTGCCCGACGCGGCCACCAGTGTCCATGCCAGCCCGACCGACGCTTTGCAGGCGGCGACGGTTGCAGCAGACCTGGCCGATAGAATCGTCGTCTTCGGGTCCTTCTTCACCGTTGGCGGCGTGCTGAAAAGCGGCTTGCCGCGACTGTCGGCGCCGCACGTTGGCTGACCCACCCCGGGCAGCCGCGCCGCCCCGTTCCCCCATGGCCCTGCCTTCCTTCTTCAAGCGAAATGACACCAAGACTGCGGCGCCGGTCGGTCCGCCGGCTGACGACGCCGGCCCGGTGCATGCTGCCCGCACGCGGGCGCGGCGGCGATTGATCGGTGCGGTCGTGCTGCTGGCGATCGGCGTGATTGGCTTCCCGATGCTGTTCGAAACCCAGCCGCGGCCACTGCCAGACGACACCCCGATCGAGATGCCGCGCCGCGACGGTCAGGCGCCGCGGCTGGCCCCAGCGCCGCGCAGCACGCCGACGGTGGTCGAGGCGCCCACGGCTTCCCCGGTTGCCAGCGCGGGTGCAGACGAGACCGTGGTGACTGTGTCGCCCGCGTCGGCGCCAGCGGCTGTGCCAGTCGACAGCGCGGTCGCAGCGTCCAAGCCCGCCGCAACTGCCGTGCTGCAGGCCAGGCCGCCTGCCGCCAGGCCAGAAGCCACAAGAGCGGCCGAAGCGCGACCCGCCCCTGCAGCTGCCGCAGTCGACCCCACCCCCGAGGCGGTCGACGCCAGGGCCGGCCGCTTCGTCGTGCAGGTCGGCGCATACACCGACGCCAACACCTTGCGCGATGTGCGCAGCAAGGTCGAGAAGCTCGGACTCAAGACCTACACACAGTCGATCGAGACCGACGCCGGCAAGCGCACACGGGTGCGCGTCGGCCCGTTCGCCACCCGCCTTGAGGCCGACAGCGCGAGCAGCAAGCTCAAAGGCGCCGGGCTGCCGGGCAACGTGCTGGTGCTCTGATGCCTGAACTGCCCTGGATCGACTGGGCTCTGCTGGCGCTGCTGGTGGTGTCGGTGCTGATTGGCCTGATGCGCGGCTTCGTCTTCGAGGTGCTGTCGCTGGTGGGCTGGCTGGTGGCCTGGTTCGGCGCGCAGTACCTGGCGCGCGAGGTCTCGCCACACGTGCCTGTGGGCACCCCGGGTTCGTCCGCCAAACTGGCCGCAGCCTATGTCATCTGCTTCATCGGCATCCTGATC
>JANOJJ010000369.1:0-1824 GCA_031408155.1 Rubrivivax sp. | reverse complement strand
AGCCGGGCCGTAGAGCGGATTCATCAGGGCCTGGGTCGCCACCGCGCCGGCGCCGCGCCGCGCGTGCAGGCACAGCGCGCCGACCGCGAAGAAGCGGCTGGCAATGACGGCGCCGAAGCGACCGTCAGGGTCGCGCGCAAGGAGGGACCAGGTCATGTGGCCGGTTTGTCGAAGCCTGCAGTGTGCCCTGGAAGCCGCACGCCCGTGCCTAGGGCATGCGAGCGCCCACCCACATTCCCGGATCGGACGCGGGAAGTGCATTACTCTTCGCCCATGGACGTGCTGCAGCTCGATATCTCGGGTCGGCCCCAGGCCTGGATCACGCCGCGCGAGGCGGCCGTGCTCTATGCCTGCGACGCCATCGCCTGGACGCTCGGCAACGCCTTCAAGGTCTTGCGCGGCGGAATCCAGCGCGCCACCGGGTTGCAGTCGCGCATCGAGTTGCACCCGATCGTGGCGGTGCGCGGGTCCATTCCGTCGCGCGCCTGGCGCCGGGCGCCGTCGCTGGCCAACACCAAGCTGTTCGTGCGCGACCGCCACTTCTGCGCCTACTGCGGCGGGCATTTCCATTTCGACGAGTTGACGCGCGAGCACATCGTGCCGGTGTCGCGCGGCGGCAGCGACAGCTGGATGAACTGCATCACCGCCTGCCGCGCCTGCAACGGCCGCAAGGGCAACCGCCTGCCCGAAGAAGCACGCATGACGCTGCTCTACCTGCCCTACGTGCCCAGCCTGCATGAAGACATGATCCTGCGCGGCCGCCGCATCCTGGCCGACCAGATGGACTTCCTGCTCGCGTCGGTGCCGCGCAGCAGCAGGCTGCACGACTGACGGTCTCAGCCCGACTTGGCCGGTGCCAGCAAGGCCAGCGCCAACGCGCCGGCACACAAGGCCATGGCAGCCCCCTGCAACGGGCCCAGCGGCTCGCCGTGCACCAAGGCGCCCGACAGCATCGCCACCACCGGCACCAGGATCGACGACAGCCCGGCCACGTGCGCCGGCAGCAGGCCGACGATCGAAAACCAGGCCACGTTGCCGATGCCCATCGGCACGATGGTGATGTAGGCCAGTACCAGCAGCGTGGTCGGTGACGGCAGGAACCAGCCGCCGCGGCCGAAGACGAGCGCGCAAGCGGTGATGGGCACCGAGGCGATCAGCAACTGCCAGCCCGTCAGCACCGTGGCCGGCACCGCGACACCGCTGCGCTTGATGATCATCGTGCCCACCGCCCAGCCCACGGCTGACAGCAGCCCCAGCGCCAGGCCCAGCGGCGCCTGCGCGGTCGCACCCAGGCTGCGCCACATCAACAGCAGCACGCCGCTGGCGGCCAGCAGCACTGCCAGCCACTGCCGCTGCGACAGCCGTTCGCCGAACACCAGCCAGCTGATCAGCGCGACCCAGACCGGCATCGTGAAGCCCAGCACCGCTGCCTGCCCCGACGGGATCAGCACCGCAGCCAGCGCCGAGGCCACGTTCCACAGCGCCAGGTAGACCAGACTGCCGGCCAGCACCGCCTTCCAGTGCTGGCGCGGGATGTCCAGCGGCTGACCGCGCAGCTGCGCCAGCAGCAACAGCAGCAGCCCGGCGCCGGTCATGGAAATCGAACGGAAGGTCCAGACCGAGATCTCACGCATCACGACCGGAAACAGCGGCCAGTTGGTGCCCCAGACCAAGGTCAGCAAGGCAAGCAAGGCGATGGCGCGGCGACGCCTGGCGACCGCGTCGGCTGCGCTGCTCACCGCTGGCGCTCCTGCGCTGCCGAGAACTGCACGCGCAAGCGGCCCAGGCCCTCGTACAAGGCCTGCTTGTTGCCGGCGTCGAGAC
>JANOJJ010000663.1:0-2295 GCA_031408155.1 Rubrivivax sp. | reverse complement strand
CTGGCGTGCAACCACCGTCGCCGACCTGCCGCTGTATGCCGCCGCGGTGGCCGCGTGCATGGCCATTGCGGTTCATGGCCTGGCCGACTCGTTCCTGGCCTTCACTTCCACGTACGTCGTGTTCGCCCTCGCCGCGGGGCTAAACTCCACAGCCGTGATTCCCCGACACGCGAGAAGACCATGCTGACCCCCCAGGACGACCTCATCGGCCACCAACTACCCACCACCTTCGACCAGATCGACAACAGCGATCCGGCCTGGATGGAGCGGCTGTGGTACACCGGCCACCCGGTGCCCGGTGGCGACGTGATATTCGACATCGGCCTGGGCTACCACCCCAACCGCAACGTGATGGACGCCTTTGCCGGCGTGGCGGTACCCGGCCGGCAGTGGAACTTCCGCGCCTCGCGCCGGCTGCGGCCCGACCCGCTGACCACCAGCGTGGGGCCGCTCGCGATCAGCGTGCTCGAAGGCCTGCGCCGGCACCGGCTGCTGTTGGGCGACAACGACTCGGGCATCCGCTTCGACCTCGAGTTCCTCGCCACGATGAACCCGCACGAAGAGAAGGCGCACCAGCGTCGGCGCGATGGCCTCATCAGCGAGGACATGGCGCGTGCGCAGCAGCTCGGCCGCTACACCGGCTGGCTCGAATTCGACGGCCGCCGCATCGACATCGATTCCTGGCTCGGCCAGCGCGATCATTCGTGGGGCGTGCGCTCGGAGATGCGCACCGACGAATCGCATCCGCCGCTGACTTTCTACCCGCCCTTCTTCTACTGCTGGACGACCGCGCAGTTCAACAACCGCGGCCTGCACATCTTCTTCAAGGAGCGCGCGCCCGGCGACAAGATCTACCTCTCGGGCGAAGAGGTGTTCACGGCGGGCACCAAGGTTTCGGGCCGCAACCTGCTCATCGACGTGCAGCACCAGGCCAGCTGGCACGACGACCCGTTGGGGCAGTCGATGGCCGCGCTGCAGGTTCAGCTGAGCTTTGCCGATGGCAGCGAGCGGCCGCTGTCGGTGCGCGTGCTTCCGACCAGGTATTTCTTGAAGGGCGGCCTGTACGGCGGACTGGACGGCTGGTTCCACGGCGACGACCGCGGCAAGCTCTACGTCGAACACGAGGCCTGGGACCTCGCCGACCCCGCCACACGCCGCAAGGTGCGCACGCTGGCCGACCAGGTGATCGAGGTGACCGACGGCAACGAGGTGGGCTACGGCATCATCGAATACGGCGTCGGCAAGGGCTATGCCGCTTACGAATCCGTGCAGGCGCACCCGCCCATCTGATGGCGCATCCGGCTGCAGGGCAGCGCAGCCGCTCGCCGACGCGTTCACGCGCCGCTTGCGGCCAGCATCGCGATGCGCTCAGAACGCCAACGCCGCCCGGTGTTGTTCGCTGTCGATGTGCTCGGTCAGGCCGCGATCGATGATCTCGCCCTTGGCCATCACCACGACGCGCTGCTTGGTGCGACGCACCAGGTTCAGGTGCTGCTCGACCACCAGGATGCCGGTGCCCGCGGCGCGGATGGTGTTGAACGTGGTGACCAGGTCGTCGACCAGGATTGGCGACAGACCCTCGGTGGGTTCGTCCAACAGCAGTACACGGGGGTTGCCCAGCAGTGCGCGGCCCACCGCCAGCATCTGCTGCTGGCCGCCCGACAAGGCCGTGCCCAGCTTGTCGCGCCGCTCCCGCAGGATCGGGAACAGCGCATAGACGCGCTTCAGGTCCCATTGCCCCTTGCGACCGCTGGCCGCGCCGAGCAGCAGGTTGTCCTGCACCGTAAGGTGCGGCAGGATCAGCCGGCCCTGGGGCGAGATGCTCACGCCATGCTTGGGCGCGGCGAAAGGTGGCAGCTTCTCGATCGCCACAGGCGACGGTCTATTAGTACACTAACGTACGGAAAATCCAGGCATCTTCCCGGACCTGATGCAGTGCCCTGTCGAGCGCAAAGCCGATGCCATCGACCAGCGGTCACCGCTGCCGTGCCACGCCAGCACAGCCGCCGTGGCACAGGGTCTCGGACGCGGTGCTTTCAAGACTCCGTGCCGCTCGACATCTCGGCAAACAGCGGCCGCGGCGAATGTTTCAGCTCGATCTGAATCTCGCTGCGCATGGCTTCGCGCAACAGCCGTTCAGCCTCGGACGCGGTCTCGGGTGCGAGCCGCTCTCGCTGCTCGTGCAGCCAGTCCAGCAACTCGGCGATGTGGCGGTTGCCTTCGTCGCGCAAGGCCAGCAGGTCGGCGATCGGGGTCGCCTGCGGCACGGCAGCGGTTGCGTCGACCGGCGCTGCC
>JANOJJ010000642.1:0-1736 GCA_031408155.1 Rubrivivax sp. | reverse complement strand
GGAATGAAAAAACCGATGCACATCGCGGCCAGAACATCCGAAGGCCAATGGACGCCGAGGATCAGCCGCGAAAGCGCCACCAGCCCAGTCCAGAGGATGGCAAGCGACATCGCCAGGTTCGCGGCCCGGGGCCGCATTCGCCCGATGCAGAGCGCGGCAGCGGTCGAGAATGCCGCGGTGCTGAGGGTGTGCCCGCTGGGGAAACTGGAACCCAGGTACCACTGCGTTTCCCACAAGCTGGGTCGCGCCCGGCCGATCAAGGCCTTCATGCTCCAGATCACGATCGTTGCGGCGGCCAGGGACCCGCCCAACAGCCAAGCCTCCAGACGCCGGCCGACCGAGAGCAGCACGAGCGCAGCGACCAGGGCGGCGGGTATCAAGAAGGCCGCCGAGCCGCTGAGCGTGACCACGGCGAAGAAGCCGGTCAGCGCCGAAGGCACATGCTCGCGAACGAACCACAGCAGGGCCTCGTCGACCGGCCCGGATTCCTTGGCGACGACATCCTCGATGACTTTGATGCCGCCCATGGCCAGCGTCAGCAGCCCCAACACCGCCAGGCGACGCTGTGTCAGATGCTCGGCCCAGTGCGGCTTTCTGCGCCGCGCATAGGCGTTGAGCAGCGCATACGAACACGCGATGAAGAAGCCGAGCTTGGCGATGTCCAGCGCGAATTCGAAGAGCATCGGTCATTGACCCCAGATGCGACCCACCAGTTTGCGCCCTTCGCTGAACCACAGCACGCCGCTGGCCATCGCAACACACAGCAGCCACTGCTCCAGCGCCAATGGCACCGTGCCGAACGCGAGGTTGAGGAAGCCGACGTGGACGACCGCCACCTGGAGCAACACCGACAGCGCCACCGCGCCCCACAGCCAGCGGTTGTCGAACAAGTGCGTGAACGCGCTCGCGGTGTCCGAGCGCGCGGTGAAGCAGCCGAACAGGCTGGTGAAGACCAGCACGGTGAATGCTGCGGTGCGCGCCGTGGCAATGTCGTGGCTGCCCTCGATCAGGCCGCCGGGCAGGAACATGTCCATCGTCAGCAGCGTCACCACAGCGATGACCAGGCCGGTCTGGATCACGGTGGCCCACATGCGCGCATCGATCACGCGCTCGCTGACGTGGCGCGGCTTGCGGTCCATCAGGTCGTCGCTGGGCGGATCGACGCCCATCGCCAGCGCCGGCCCCGAATCGGTGACGAGGTTGATCCACAGCAGTTGGGTAGCGAGCAAGGGCAGAACCACGGCACCACCGGCTGTGGACTTCAGTCCGATCACGCCGGCCCCGACCACGCCCAGAAAGACCGTCAGCACCTCGCCCATGTTGGTGGACAGCAGGTAGCGCAGGAACTTGCGGATGTTGTCCAGGATGGCGCGGCCTTCGCGCACGGCCTGGACGATCGTCGCGAAGTTGTCGTCGGCC
Organism: Rubrivivax sp.; assembly: GCA_031408155.1. Taxonomy (GTDB): domain Bacteria; phylum Pseudomonadota; class Gammaproteobacteria; order Burkholderiales; family Burkholderiaceae_C; genus Rubrivivax. Next base: position 317 of record JANOJJ010000642.1, on the reverse strand, counting down.
AGGATCATCTTGGCGGCTTCCTTCGTCACCTCGGTGCCCGTCAAGCCCATCGCCACGCCGATGTCGGCTGCCTTCAGTGCGGGTGCGTCGTTGACGCCGTCGCCCGTCATTGCGACGACGTTGCCGTCGGCTTGCAAGGCATCGACGATGCGCAGCTTGTGGGCCGGCGACACGCGGGCATAGACCGAGGTCTCGCGCACGGCGGCAGCGAACGGCGCGGCCTCCAGCGCATCAAGTTCGAGCCCGGTCATCGCGGTGGCGCCGGGTGCCACGATGCCCAGGTCGGCGGCGATGCGCGCCGCGGTGCGCGGGTGGTC
>JANOJJ010000640.1:0-1976 GCA_031408155.1 Rubrivivax sp. | reverse complement strand
GGCCTTTGCTGTACATGCCCGAGTCGTTGGCCAACCCGACCGCGCCCGACCCGTCGCTGCCCCGGGCCGGCCGCGAAAACGAGCCGGAGCAGGCCTTTCGCGCAGCCTGGGAAAGTCGCCAGCCCACCTACTCGCGCAGCTTTGCATCCGACGCGGGCGCGCCCGTGTTCCAGCTCTACCTGCCGCTGATCGAGCGCAACACCTTCGCTGGCGCACTGGTGGTGCAGTACTCGGTCGACGCCCTGTTGCGCAACCACGTGCCCGCCGAGGTGATGCGTCGGCACATGATCACCGTCGTCGATGACAGCCACCAGGTGCTGGCCAGTACGGTGTCTGCAGGCCCGGTCCAGGCCAATCGGCGCTCGCCGATCATCAGCGAGGCGCCGCTGGCGGTGCCGCTCGTCGGCCTGAACCTGCGCGGCCAGGGCTATCGCACCTCGATCGGCCTGATCAGCAACACGCTGTTCTGGATGGTGGTCGCACTGTCGGTGCTGACGGTGTGGATGCTGCTGGGCACCTGGCGCCACGTGCGCCGCCGCGCGCAGATCCAGGCGGCGCTGGTTCAGGAGACCAACTTCCGCCGCGCGATGGAGAACTCGATGCCTACCGGCATGCGCGCGATGGACCTCGAAGGCCGGATCAGCTACGTCAACGCGGCCTTCTGCCAGATGACGGGCTTTGCCGAGGGCGAACTGGTCGGCCGTCCGCCGCCCTTCCCCTATTGGCCGCTCGATCGCATCGACGAGAACAGCCGCTTGCTGCAGCAGGAACTGCAGGGTCGCAGCCCGACTGGCGGGATCGAGGTCAAGGTGATGCGAAAGGACGGTTCTCGCTTCGATTCGCGCATGTACATCTCGCCGCTGATCGACCCGCGTGGCCAGCAGACGGGCTGGATGACCAGCATGACCAACATCACCGAGGCCAAACGCATCCGCGACCAGCTCTCGGCCAGCCACGAGCGCTTCACGACCGTGCTCGAAGGGCTGGACGCGTCGGTGTCAGTGCTGTCGGTGCAGCAGGGCGAGCTGCTGTTTGCCAACCGTTCGTACCGGCTGTGGTTCGGCGGTGATGCGCGCGGCCACACGCTGATGGCGGGCGGCACACCGGTCGACTTCGTAGCCGCCGGCGAGGACTCGATCGACCATCTGTCGGGCCTGCCCGCACAGGAACTCACCGAGATCGGCACCAGCCCGCGCGAGGTCTTCATCGAGTCGATGCAAAAGTGGTTCGACGTTCGCTCGCGTTACCTGCAGTGGACCGACGGGCGTCTCGCGCAGATGCTGATCGCGACCGACATCACGGCCCGGCTGCGCGCTGAAGAACAGGCCTCGGCGCAGGCCGAGAAGGCACAGGTGACCAGTCGCCTGGTGACCATGGGCGAGATGGCGTCGTCGGTGGCACACGAGCTCAACCAGCCGCTGACTGCCATCACCAACTACTGCAACGGCATGGTCTCGCGCGTGCGGGCCGGCAGCATCGAGCGCGATGACCTGGTGGCCGCCCTACAGAAGACCGCCCGCCAGGCCGAGCGTGCCGGCCAGATCATCAAGCGCATCCGTGCCTTCGTGAAGCGCAGCGAACCGCAGCGCCAGCCGGCACAGGCGCGGCAGATCGTCGAGGACGCCGTCGATCTGGCGGGAATCGAACTGCGCCGTCGCAACGTGGCGATCCACACCTACGTGGCACAACACCTGCCCGAGCTGCTGGTCGACCCGATCCTGATCGAGCAGGTGGTGCTGAACCTGCTGAAGAACGCGGCCGAGGCGATCGACAGCGCCAGCCTGGCACCGGCGCGCCGCCACATCGAACTGCGCGTGGTGCCGCGGCACACGGTCGATGAAGGCGGCGTGATCGAGTTCAGCGTCACCGACATGGGCCCGGGACTGAAGGACGAGGTGATCGCGCGTCTGTACGAGGCCTTTTTCTCAACCAAGGCCGAGGGCCTGGGCATCGGGCTGTCCTTGTGCCGCTCGATC
>JANOJJ010000626.1:0-9303 GCA_031408155.1 Rubrivivax sp. | reverse complement strand
GCGTGCTGCTGCACCAGGCGGTACAGCGTGGTCTGCTCCGGGCGGTGGCGCTCGTAGTGAACAGGTGCGCCATCCGGCGCCCGCTGGGGCTGCTGCACCGTGGCTTGCACGCAAGGCTCCCGAAGTGGTGAGCCCGCACGGTCTCAAGCCGAACGCTGCGCCTCAATCGCTCAGAGTGCGGCGTGGCTCGAGCAACTGCAAGACGGCACCGCCGCCAGCGACGCCGACCGGCAGGCCGCGTTGCGCTCGCTCGTCGCGCATGGCACGGCCGACTGGCCGTTGCTGCAGCCGGTGTTGACGGGCCTGCTGGCGCGGCCGGGGCAGTCGATCTCGCTGCGCGCCTACACCAGCGGTATCGTGGCCTGGGGCGTGCTCCAAGGGCGCTGGGGTGCACACCAGGCCGACGCCGTCGACCTGGTGTGCCGCCAGTTCGACCAGACCCGAGACCCCGGGCTGGCGCTGCAGCTGATGCTCACGCTCAAGCAGCTGATGGCGCATGCCGTCGCCGATGCGGCCGATCCGCTGCGTCAACGCATGCGCCAGCGCATCGCACAGACCGTGCGCCGCGCGGCGGCCGACGCGCCGGCGCCCGAGATCGAGCAGCAACTGCGCCAGCTCCGCGCCACCTTCCCCGGCGAATTCTGAGCCTGGCCCACCCTGGCGAAGGCCCAAGGGCGATACACGACCTTGGGCCCAGGCCCGACATGAACCGCCGAAAGGCGGTTCACCTGGCCCAGCCGGCGCAGCGTCACGGTGGGTCCTTGAGCAGGCGTCGCAGCACCTTGCCGGCTCCGGTGGCGGGCAAGGCGTCGATGAAACGCACGCTGCGTGGCGCCTTGTAGGGCGCCATGTTCTCGCGCGCCCAGTCGATCAGCGCCTGCTCGGTCGGCTTCTCGCCCGCGCGCACGACGATGAAGGCACGTACCACCTCGCCCTTGTCGGGATCGGGCACGCCGATCACCGCGCCCTGCGCCACCGCCGGGTGCTTGATCAGGATCGCCTCCACCTCTTCCGGGAAGACGCTGTAGCCCGAGACCTTGATCATCTCCTTGCTGCGGCCGCTGAAGGTCAGGTAGCCCTCGGCGTCGAGGATGCCGATGTCGCCGGTGTGCACCCAGCCGTCACGCAAGGTCTTGGCGGTGGCCTCGGGATTGTTCCAGTAGCCCTTGAAGCTGCCGCGGCTCTTGAGCACGATCTCGCCGGACTGGCCGGCCGGCCGCTCGCTGCCGGTGTCGGGGTCGAGGATGCGGATCTGCACCCCGGGCACCGGGCGGCCATGCCGGCCCCAGCGGATGGCGTCGCGCGGCATATAGGTGTCGCAGGTGTGGGTCTCGGACAGACCGTAGGCGGCCTCGAAGCTCTCGCAGTGCGGTGCATGCTCGCGCCACTGGCGCGCCAGCGCCTGGGTGAAAGTGATGCCGAAGCTGGTGGTCGGGTTCACGCACAGGCTGCTGAGATCAAAGCCGCGAACGCCGGGCACGGCCATGCAGGCGACGTTCATCGGCGCGATGCTGTACCACCAGCTGACGCGGTGGCGCTCGATCGCCTGCAGCACCGCCAACGGATCGAAGCGATGCAGCAGCACGCTGGTCGCGCCGGTGAACAGCGTGACGTCGATGCCCATCAGCATGCCGGCGATGTGGTACAGCGGGGCGATCGCGAGCAGCACGTCGTCGCGCTGCACGCCGTTGCAGCCGGCCACCGCCGCGGTCTTGAACAGCGCGTTGTCGGCCGTGAGCATCGCCCCCTTGGGCAGCCCGGTGGTGCCCGAGGTGTAGGTCATCAGCTGCACCTCGTCCAGGCCGACCTCGACCCGCGGGCAGGCCGCGCCGCTGTCGAGCGCGGCGATGAAGTCCTCGCAGCCCGATGGCGTGATCCGCGGCGCGGCCTTCATCTGCACGAGCTCGGCCGGAACGTCGATGCTCGGTGACTCGGGCAGCCAGTCGGCGTAGTGGACGGCGAAGACATGCTCGATCGCGGTCTGCGCGCGCACCTTGTCGACCGTGGACACCAGCGGCGCGGCGGCGACGATGACGCGCGCCTTCAGGTCGTCGAGCTGGTATCGCAGCTCATGCTCCTTGTACAGCGGGCCGCAAGGACAGACCACCGCGCCGAGCTTCTGGATGGCCACATGCGCGACCACGTACTGCGGGCAGTTACCCAGATACAACGCCACCGGGTCGCCGCGCACCACCCCGATCGCGGCCAGTCGTGCGGCAAAGGCGTCGCTGGCGCGGTCCAGCTCGGCGTAGCTCAGCGCGCGCCCGTACCAGATGAAGGCCGGCTTGTCGCCCTGGGTGCGGGCGTGGTGGCGCAGGTACTCGTGCAGCGGGGCCTGCAGCGGGATCGGGAACGGCTGGTCCATCGGGGGCTCCTGGTGGCGCAGCCTCGTTAGGGGTTAACGAGGGCTGCATTCATCTTGCGTTTGCTACCGGCGGGTAGAAGAATGCTACTCATGAGTAGGAGCAAGTGGACTCGGTGAATTCCCCTGCCGCGCGGGTCGAGGTTGCATCGCCGCGGGGCGCGGCGCCTCGCCAGCGCGCCCCCACGGCGGCCACCGGCGGCAAGCGAGAGCGCATCCTGCGCGCGGCCGAGGCGCTGTTCCACAGCCAGGGCTACGACGGCACCACGATCGACCAGATCGCCGCCCGGCTGGGCGTGACCAAGCCCTTCGTCTACTACTACTTCCACAACAAGCAGCAGATCTTCGAGACCCTGTCGTGGACGCCGGCGGTAGCCTGCTTCACCGTGCTCGACGATGGCACGCTCGACGCACGGCCCGCGCGCGAGCAGGCGGCACTCGCCATCGAGCGCCTGATCCGTGCCACCCTGGCGCACTACCCGGCGGCGTTCTTCGCCTACCGCGAGCCGCAGGCCTACCGAGCCGAATACCTGACCGAGCAGAAGCGCCTGGCCAACCACTTCTACGCCAAGCTGTGCGCGCTGCTCGAACGCGCCCGCTCCGAAGGCCAACTCGACATCGCCGAAACCCGCATCACCGCGTTGGCCGCCTGCAGCCTGCCCGGCTTCCTGTTCAGCTGGTACCGGCCCGACGGCCGGCTGTCGGCCGACGAGGTGGTGCAGGTGCTGGCCACGCTGGCCTGGCGCGTGATCGGCCTGCGCCGCCCCCCATCCACCCTGAGGAGAAAGTGATGAACCGAACGCAGACCGCATGGGCCGTGCTGATGGCGCTGGCCGCCCTGCCCCTGGCCGCACAGGCACAGGCCGGCGGCAGCCTGACGGTGGCCTTCGCGGCCGAGTCGACGACGATCGACCCGGTCAGAATTTCGGCCGGCGTCGACCACTATTTTGTCGGCCAGATGTTCGAGATGCTGGTGCGCCCGAACGCCGAGCTCAAGCGCGAGAACTGGCTGGCCGAGACCTGGAAGCCCGGGCAGACCAAGGACGGCAAGCGCACCATCGACGTCAAGCTGCGCGGCGGCGTCAAGTTCCACAACGGCGACCCCTTCACCGCCGAGGACATCGAGTTCTCGTGGCAGCGCCAGCGCGACCCGAAGAGCAGCTTCTTCTCGCACAACGTGGCTTCGATCGAGCGCATCGAGATCATCGACCCGCTGAACCTGCGGATCCACTTCAAGGAGCCCGACGCGCAGTTCGTCGCCGGTGACCTGCAGCTGTGGGCGATGCCCAAGAAGTATTTCGCGCAGGTCGGCGAGGAGGAGTTCGGCAAGCGCCCGGTGGGCACCGGTCCCTGGAAGTTCGTCTCGCGCACGGTCAAGGACGAGCTCAAGCTCGAGGCCTTCGACGGCTACTGGCACAAGACCAAGCGGCCGACGGTGAAGAACCTGACGATCAAGATCATCCCCGAGGACCTGACCCGCGTCAGCGCGTTCAAGACCGGCCGCGTCGACTGGATCGACAACGTGCCGCCGTCGATGGTCGAGGAGTTCAGGAAGATGCCCGGCGTGAAGACCGCCACCGTGGTCAGCGGCAACAACCTGTTCGTCAACTTCAACACCCAGCAGCCCAAGTCGCCGTTCAACGACGTACGCGTGCGCCAGGCCGCAGCCCATGCGATGGACATCGACACCATCATCGCCAAGGTGCTGTTCGGCCAGGGCGAGCGTTATGCACAGGTCGGCAAGGGCAGTCCGGGCTGGGACCCGGCGCTCAAGCCCTACGCCTACGACCCGAAGAAGTCGCGCGAGCTGCTCAAGCAGGCCGGTTTTCCGAACGGCTTCGACACCCCCTGCTACAACCTGACCACGCCGCGCGAGCCCAACGTCAAGGAAGTCGGCGAGGCGATGTTCGCTTACCTGGGCGCGGTGGGCATCCGCTGCCAGATGCGCAACCTCGAGTACGGGGCCTGGATCAACCTGGGCAAGCGCAACCGCACCGGCCCGCCCGACATGGACGGCGTGCTGAGCTGGATGTGGAGCCAGGGCCTGCCGGGTGACCCCGGCGTGCCCTGGTCGGGGCACCTGCATTCGTACGAGCCGGGCACCGGCTGGGGCAGCTACTCGTATACCCACGACGTCGAGATCGACACCCTGCTGGCGGTGCAGAAGCGCACCATGGACCCGGCCGCGCGCAGCGAGCTGCTGAAGAAGATTGCCGCGATCAAGCACGAACGCGTGATCGGCGGCGTGCCCACCTACCGCCCGCTCGTGACCTTCGCCTGGCGCGACAAGGTGCAGTTCGTGCCCTGGCCCGTGCGCGACTACTGGCGCGCGTTCCAGGAGCTTGGGCTCAAGCAGCCCTGACGCCGGATCGGAGACCCAGTGCCCCTGCTGTTGCGTCGCATCCTGCACGGACTGGTCAGCATCGCCGGCGCAAGCCTGATCATCTTCATGATCTCGCGCGCGTCGGGCGACCCGCTGGCGCTGCTGCTGCCGGCCGATGCGCCGCCGCAGGCGACCGAGGCGCTGCGCGTGCACCTCGGCCTGGACCGGCCGCTGTGGCAGCAGTACCTGGTCTTCGCGCGCCAGGCGCTGGGCGGCGACTTCGGCAACTCGTACCGCTGGCAGGTGCCGGCGTTGACGCTGATCGCCGAGCGGCTGCCGGCCACCATCGAGCTGGCGCTGGCCGCGCTGCTGTTCAGCGTGAGCATGGCGGTGCCCTTCGGCGTGCTGTCGGCGCTGCATCGAGGCTCGTGGTTCGACCGCTTCGGCAAGGGCTTTGCGATGCTCGGGCAGGCGATGCCCAACTTCTGGGTCGGGCTGCTGCTGATCCTGTTCTTCGCCGTGCAGCTGAACTGGCTGCCGGCGTTCGGCCGCGAGGGCTGGTCCAGCCTGGTGCTGCCTGCAGTGGCGCTGGGCTGGTACCCGGTGGCGGCACAGACCCGCATCGTGCGTTCGGCGATGCTCGACGTGCTCGACAGCGACTACATCCGCACCGGCCGCGCGATGGGCGTCCCCGAGCGCGTGCTGGTCTGGAAGTACGCGCTGCGCAACGCGGCGATCCCGCTCGTCACGATCCTGGGCGTGTACTTCGCGTCGATGCTCGGCGGCGCTTTCGTGGTCGAGGTCATCTTCGCCTGGCCCGGGGTCGGCCGCACGGTGGTCGAGGCGGTGTTCTCGCGCGATTTCCCGGTGGTGCAGGCCGGCGTGATGCTGACCTCGGTGGTGTTCGTGGTCTCCAACCTGCTGGTCGACCTGAGCTATTCGCTGATCGACCCGCGCATCCGCAATGGCTGACACCACCCTGGCCACGCCCGCACCGCGCCAGCAGCGCGCGACCCGGCTCGTGCTGCCCTGGTTCTCGATCGCCGTCTTCGCGGTGCTGCTGGTCTGCGCCTTCGGCGGCCCGGCGCTGCAGCCGCACGACGCCAACGGCATGGACCTGGCGCTGTCGTTCACGCCGCCGTCGTGGACGGCCGCAGGCCAGGCGACCTACCTGCTGGGCACCGATAACCTGGGCCGCGACATCCTCAGCCGCATCATGGCCGGCAGCCGCATCGCGCTGGTGGTGGCGCTGTACGCCATCGTGCTGGCCGGCGGCCTGGGCACGCTGGTGGGCATGCTGGCGGGTTACTTCGGTGGCCGCATCGACGCGCTGATCATGCGGCTGGTCGACATCCAGATGTCGATCCCCTCACTCGCGCTGGCACTGGTACTGGCCGCCGTGCTGGGGCCGGGCTTCGACACCGTGGTGCTGGTGATCGTGATCACCTACTGGACCTGGTACGCGCGCATCGTGCGCGGCGAGGTGCTGTCGCTGAAGGAACGCGACTACGTGGCGCTGGCGCGCGTGGCCGGCTGCAGCACGGCCACGATCTTTCGCCGCCACCTGCTGCCCAACGTCTTCAACACCCTGCTCGTGCTGGCCAGCCTGCAGGTCGGGCAGGTGATCATCTTCGAGGCGTCGTTGAGCTTTCTCGGCCTGGGCATCCAGCAGCCCGACGTCTCCTGGGGCCTGATGCTGGCCGACGCGCGCAACTACATCACCCAGTCCTGGTGGGTGATCACGCTGCCCGGCCTGGCGATCATGGCCACCTGCCTGGCGTCGAACCTGCTGGGCGACTGGCTGCGCGATCGCTTCGACCCCAGGCAACGGCAGTTGTGACGGCGACCCCTCCGCTGCTGTCGATCCAGGGCCTGAAGACCCACCTGCACTTGAAGCGCGGCGTGGTGCACGCGGTCGACGGCGTGGACCTCGAGCTCGCCGAGGGGCAGACACTGGGCATCGTCGGCGAGTCCGGCTCGGGCAAGACGATGACGCTGCTGTCGATCCTGCGCCTGCTGCCGCGCCACGGTGGCCACGAACTGCACGGCCGCGTGCTGCTCGACGGCGAAGACCTGCTGGCCCTGCCCGAAGCACGCATGGCCGCCGAAGTACGCGGACGCAAGGTGTCGCTGATCTCGCAGGACCCGCTGACCTCGCTCAACCCGGTGTTCAGCATCGGCGACCAGGTCGGCGCACCGGCGCGTTACCACGGCCTGGCGCCCAGCCGTGCCGACGAGCGGCGCATCGTGGTCGACGTGCTCGAGCGGGTGCGCATCCCCTCGCCCGAGCGTCGGTTGAAGGACTACCCGCACCAGTTCAGCGGCGGCATGCGCCAGCGCGTGGTGACCGCAATGGCGATCGCCTGCTAGCCCCGCCTGCTGCTGGCCGACGAGCCGACCAGCGCGCTGGACGTGACGATCCAGGTCCAGATCATGGCGCTGCTGCGCCAGATCCAGCACGACACCGGGGTCGGCATCGTGCTCATCACGCACGACCTGGGCATCGCCGCCGGCATGTGCCAACGGGTGGCGGTGATGTACGCCGGCCGCATCGTCGAAAGCGGCAGCGTGCACGACATCTACAAACGCGCCGCGCACCCGTACACGCAGGCGCTGCTGGCGTCGATCCCGCACTTCGGGCAGAGGAAGTCGCGCCTGGTGGCGATCGAAGGCGCGCCACCGAGCCTGGTCGACCCGCCGCCGGGTTGCCGCTTCGCAGCGCGCTGCCCGCACCGCCACGTGCGCTGTGACGAGGCCTACCCGGGCGTGGTCGAGGTCGAGGCCGGCCACCGCGTGGCCTGCTGGCTGAGCGCCGGGTGAGTCCATCATGCTGCTCGACGTCCACGACCTGAAGAAACATTTCCCCGCCCCCGGCGCGCGCTGGGGCGAGAAGGCCTGGGTGCGCGCGGTCGATGGCGTGAGCTTCTCGATCGACGCCGGCCAGACCTACGCGCTGGTCGGTGAATCGGGCTGCGGCAAGACGACCATCGCCAAGCTGCTGCTGCTGCTCGAAAAGCCCACCGCCGGCCGCATCGTCTTCGACGGGCACGACGTCCTCACGCTCGACCGTGCCGGTGTGCGCGGCTACCGGCGCCAGGTGCAGGCGGTGTTCCAGGATCCGTCGTCGTCGCTCAACCCGCGGCTCAAGGTGCGGCTGCTGCTGGCCGAGCCGATCCTGGCCCATGGCGACATGGAGCGCGGCGCGCTCGACCAGCGGCTCGTCGAGCTGCTGCGCATCGTCGGCCTGCCGGCGAACTCGCTCGGGCTCTATCCGCACGAGTTCAGCGGCGGCCAGCGCCAGCGCATCGCGGTGGCGCGTGCGCTGGCCTTGCGGCCGAAGTTGATCGTGCTCGACGAGCCGACCTCGGCGCTGGACGTGTCGATCCGCGCGCAGATCATCAATTTGCTGGCCGACATCCAGCGCGAGTTCGGGCTGGCCTACCTGGTGATCGCGCACGACCTGGCGCTGGTCGACCACTTCAGCGCGAGGGTCGGCGTGATGTACCTCGGCCGCATGGTCGAGCATGGCGACAGCGATGCGGTGTTCGCTGCGCCGGCGCACCCGTACACCCAGGCTTTGCTGGCCAGTGCGCCGCGCCCCGACCCCGACCACCCGCCGCGCGAAGGGCTGATCCGCGGCGAGATCGGCAGCGCGCTGTCGCCGCCGACGGGCTGCCGCTTCCACCCACGCTGCCCCTACGCGATGCCGCGTTGCGCACAAGAAGATCCGCCTGAACGCGACGCCGGCGGCGCGGTGCTGCACCGGCTGTCGTGCCACCTGGAGACCGCGCCATGACCCGACCGGCCCCGAACGACCCTGCACCCATGCTGCTGGCCGGCGTGACCGTGATCGAGCAGCCCGCCAGCGTGGCCGTCCGCTACTGCGGCCGGCTGCTGGCGGCGCTGGGCGCGCGCGTGCTGCAGGCCGGAGCGCCCTGCAGCGTGGGTGTGGGCTACGGCGGCGCCGCCAGCCGCGCTTATGCCGCCTGGCTGGATGCCGGCAAGCAGCCCGTCGCCGACCTGGCCACGGCGCTCACCCAGGCTGCCGACCTGCTGATCAGCGGGCCCGACGCAGCGCATCTGGCCGCGGCCGACGACGCACTGCGCGCCACCGCGGTGCCCGCCCCGTTGCGTCTGAACCTGAGCTGGTTCGCCCCCGACGGCCCTTACCGCGGCTGGACCGGCAGCGACGCCGTGATCCAGGCGCTGAGCGGCGTGGCCTATTCCACCGGGCCGCGCGACGGTGAGCCGATGCTGCCGCGCGGCCATGCGCCGCAGATCGTGGCCGGCGTCACCGCCTGCATCGCCGCCCTCGGCGCGCTGATCGGCCACCGGCGAGGCTGGGTCGGCCGGCGCATCGACGTCGACGTGCTGGGCGCCAACCTGTGCTTTTACGAAAGCACCACCTGCGCCCTGGCGCCCACGGGCGGCCAGGTCGTGCGCCGCGGCGTCAACCGCTTCACGCCCACCTACCCCGGCGGGGTGTACCGCTCGCGCGGCGGCTGGGTCGGCATCACCGCGCTGACGCCGCCGCAATGGGCGGCCTTGTGCGATCTGATCGGCCGGCCCGACCTCGGACGCGAGCCGCGCTACCAGGTCGCGCTGCAGCGGCTCGAAG
>JANOJJ010000590.1:0-2932 GCA_031408155.1 Rubrivivax sp. | reverse complement strand
CGAGGGCTTCAGAGGCCCAGCCGAAGAGGGCGCCGACCACGATCGATGCGATCGTCGGCACGATCGCATCCAACGGCGGCAGGGGCTTGAGCAGGATCAGGCCTGCCACCGCAGCGAAACCATAGACGCAGGCCGGAATCGTCGCCAGCAGACCGATGTGCGCAGCCAGCACGATGATCGCTGCGCCGATGCCCACCGCGACCGGTGCGGCCAGGGCGCCCAGGGCGCCCAGCTGCCCGGCCAGCATGACCGCCGCCATGCCGACCACGGCACCGAAGCTCATGCAGATCACGGTCTTCTGCAGCCCTTCGACCTTGCCCCCCGAGTGAAAGAAGCAGGCCCAGGCAATGAAGGCCTGCCAGATCTGCATCTGGAATGCGGCCAAGGGCCCCAGGAACACCCAGGTCGCCACGACGGCCAGCAAGCCGATCGAAACCGCTAATGCCACGAGTACGGTCATACGATGTCTCCTCTATTTCGATAAGTGAATGGGCGTGCAGCGCCGGCGGCGCCGGTGAACTGCTGCCCACCATGCGGCGAGTCTTGTCACCGGGCCGGGCAGATGCAGCTGACTTCCGCCATGGGTCTGGAAACGCAAATCCCCGCTTGCTCCCTGCAAGAGCCGTTCCGAGCCCGGTGCCCAAGGGTTGCATCGCCGCAAAGCCGCCTGGACCGGCCCAAACAGCGGGTATTCCAGGAGCATATGCAGGTCCGCGACGCGTCAGCCGGTGCAAATCGGCGCAACAGGTTGTGCGGCAATTGGTGTCGAAGCGCAACGGGCGAACTAAGGTGTACCGCCTGCGCTGCGGTGACTGTGGCACGACAAACGGGTCGCCTTGAGCTGCAAGCGGCGGGGCTTTTGTCCTTCGTGCGGCGCCCGCCGCATGGCACAGACCGCCGCGCAGCTGGTCGACCACGTCATCCTCCATGTGCCGGTGCGCCAGTCTTCCTGGCCAGTTCCATGTCTGATGGCACGCTTCGGGCGCTGGGGTTGCTCCTTGCGATTCATCAACTGGGTGCTGGCGGCGAAGCCGCACGGCCGCCTTCGTTGACAGGACTCGAAGAACCTGAGACCGCCCTGCACCCGGCGGCAGAGGCGACGCCGTGTCGGGCCGGGCTTTTCTGGATCGCGTGCACCGGGTCATGGCCGGGCGCAGTGAGGTCGAAGTCGGTGCGCGCGCCGACCTTCTGGTTTGAGCCGGGCTGCAAGGGACAAGGAGAACGTCATGGCGCTGATTGACGTTTCAGAGGCTGAGTTGGCGCCCTATGTGGAGCGCAAGTTCGCAAACGCCCACAAGGAAAGGGCGCTGGCCGAGGCACGACGAAATCTGCCGCACGAGGACCGCATCAACGGCACGCGCCTGATCGCGCAGTGGGATGCCGCGGTCTTGCTCTAGGTCATGTGGGACGCCTTGCCATTTCTTCCACCCAGGCGCAAGAGGTTCGGCAGCCGCTGCGCGTGCTCGGCAGGGGTGGCCTCGAGGGCCAAGCAGCAGCCGAACGCTGTGTCAGCGCACCCCTGCGGGCAGCAATCGTTCGCCCGCGGGCACGTCGCTCGGTGCCTCGAGTTCGATCGCCACCTGGGTGCACACCGCGCGGCACAGCGTGGCCACCCGTTCGCTTTGCAGCCGGTAGTAGATCTGCGTGCTGTCGCGCCGCTTGCCCAGCACGCCGGCGCGGTACAGGGTGGCCAGGTGCTGCGACATGTTGGGTTGCGTGGTGTCGATCTCGACCAGCAACTGGGACACGTTTTTCTCGCCGTGGCACAGTGCGCCGATGATCTTCAGCCGCACCGGCGTGGACAGCAGGCCAAACAGTTCGGCCACCGATTCGAAGATCGCGTCGGCATTCGTGCGGTCAGTGGTGTCCATGTCGTGTTGCCGGAGACGAGTCGATCATCATTTTATGCGTCTATGCTGATGGACGACGGTCTTCCATCTTCGCGGTGTGGCCGTTCGTGCCAGTCACTGCGCAGCGCGCGGGCCGGGGCGCGGCCGCGCCACGCCAAGCAGGCTTGTTCGCTTCAAGCCTTGGCCCGGTGCACGAGGCCGAGCAGGTCGTGCTCGAACATCTCGCCATGGATCACCTTGCGAAGTCGTTGTTGGCGGTCGACCACGCAAGTCAGTTGCGCGCAGCGGCAGCCTCATCGCGCCCGTGGCTTCAGGTGGACATCTCGACCAGGATGTTCTTCACCCAGCTCGCCGCGTACACCGCCTCGAGCTCGGACAGGTCGGGTGAGACGCCGCCAGAGTTGGGCACGGCGACGATGGCGCCGGCCTGCACCGCGTATACCCCGGCTACGCTGACCGCCTCTTTGGCCGTCAGGTAGCTGTAGCAGGTGTTGACGCCCGACAGTTCGGTCGTCTCGCGGCCATTCATCGAGGCCACCAGGTTGATGGCACAGACTTTGGCCTCGGAGTTCGCCGAGTAGCCCGACTTGGGCATGGCGCCGGCGATGCACGCGTCGCAAATCTCTGAGATACACCGCCGGGAAAGGTAAACACTGGGGGTTTAACGCCGCGCGAAATATCGATCGGCTGAACGACGAGTTCAATTCGTGGATGCCGCAGCCGCGGGGAAACCCTGGACTTCTAAATCAATTCGGTAGAATAACCGGGCTCGATGAAATTGAAACCCTGCGGACGATCGAGGTGATCCCGACCCTGACCGCGAAGGAAACAGGCCGCCGTACGAGCCAGACAGCGTTTTCAAACCCCGCAGTTGAAACCGATTTCGGGTTCACGGTCAAATACAGTATCACGCCCAATGTTACGCTTGATGCCGCGTACAATCCGGATTTTGCCGACACAGAGGCCGATGCTCCCGTCGTCGAGGCAAATCAGCGGTTCCCGATTTTCTTTTCCGAAAAGCGGCCGTTCTTTCTCGAGGGCGTAGATATATTCGTCACGCCGATCACGGCGGTTTATACGCG
>JANOJJ010000574.1:0-2697 GCA_031408155.1 Rubrivivax sp. | reverse complement strand
GCGAAGCCGAACGGCAGCTCGCCCGCATCGGCATGCAGGCCAGCCTGCACGAATTGGCCGGCAACCTGGCGCTGGGCCCGCAGCGGCTGATGGAGATTGCGCGCGCACTGTGCACTGACCCCGCCCTGCTGCTGCTGGACGAACCCGCCGCCGGCCTGCGCCACAAGGAAAAACAGGCGCTCGGCGACGTGCTGCGCCAGCTCAAGGCCGAAGGCATGAGCATCCTGCTGGTCGAACACGACATGGACTTCGTGATGGGCCTGACCGACCGCATCGTGGTGATGGAGTTCGGCACCCGGCTGATGGAAGGCACGCCGGCCGAGGTGCAGGCCAGCACCGCGGTGCGTGCGGCCTACCTCGGGACCGAACACTGATGGGCCACGCTGTGCTCCTGGTGCGTGACCTGCACGCCGGCTACGGCCGCGCCGAAGTGCTGAGTGGCCTGAATTTCCAGCTCGACCGCGGCCAGGTGGTCACCGTCATCGGCCCCAACGGGGCCGGCAAGTCGACCACGCTGAATGCGCTGATGGGCGTGCTGCCGGCCAGCGGCCGCATCGTCTTCGACGGCCAGGACCTGGCCGACGCGTCGCTCGAGGAGCGCGTGATGCTGGGGCTGGCGCTGGTGCCTGAAAAGCGCGAGCTGTTCGGCACCATGGCGGTGGAGGACAACCTGATCCTCGGCGGCTACCGTTCGATGAAACTGCGCGTGCCGCACTGGCAGCGCGAGATCGAACGCGTGTACGAGCTGTGCCCGCGGCTCAAGGAGCGGCGCGCCCAACTGGCCGGCACGCTGTCGGGTGGTGAGCGCCAGATGCTGGCCGTGGGCCGCGCGCTGATGTCGGCACCCAAGCTGCTGATGCTCGATGAGCCCAGCCTGGGACTGGCGCCGCTGGTGGTGGGCGAGATCTTCCGCATCATCCAGCGCCTGCGCAGCGAAGGCACCAGCATCCTGCTGGTCGAGCAGAACGCACGCGCCGCGCTCGAGGTGGCCGACCATGGCTACGTGCTCGAGACCGGCTCGATCGCGCTCGAGGGCCCGGCCGCTCAGCTGGCCAACGACCCGCGCGTGATCGACACCTACCTCGGCGCGTCGGCCGCCAAACGCTGACGATCATGTGGACCTACCGCGCCCCTGTCGCCGACATGCTGCACCTGATGACGCAGGTGCTGGACGCCCCGGCGTCCTGGGCGGCGCAGCCGGCCTTCGAAGGACTGGACGCCGACACCGCGCGCGAAGTGCTGCAACAGGCCGGCCGCTTCGCCGCCGAGGTGCTCGCTCCGATCAACGCCCCAGGTGACCTGGCCGGCTGCAGCTGGTCGCCGCAAGGCGTGGCCACGCCGCCGGGCTTTCGCGCCGCCTATGCCGCCTTCGTCGACGGCGGCTGGCCGGCCCTGGCCTGCGCGCCCGAGTCCGGCGGGCAAGGCCTGCCGCAGTTACTGAACGCAGCGCTGTTCGAGATGCTCACCGCGGCCAACCATGCCTGGACCATGTACCCCGGCATCCTGCACGGCGCCTACGAGGTGATCAAGGGCCATGCCGTGCCCGAGTTGCGTGCGCTGTACCTGGACAAGCTCGCGCGCGGCGAGTGGCTGGCCACGATGAACCTGACCGAGCCGCAGGCCGGCAGCGACCTGGGCCTGGTGCGCACGCGCGCCGTAGCGCAGGGGCCGTTGGCCAGCGGCGTGGCACTGCGCGTGACTGGGCAGAAGATCTTCATCTCCGGGGGCGAACAGGACCTGACCGACAACATCGTGCATCTGGTGCTGTGCCGTCTGGTCGACGCGCCGCCCGGCACCAAGGGGCTGTCGCTGGCCCTGGTGCCCAAGATCCTGCCCGACGGCCGGCGCAACGCGGTGGTCTGCGACGGGATCGAGAAGAAGATGGGCATCAACGGCAGCGCGACCTGCCAGATGCGCTTCGAGCAGGCCGAAGGCTGGCTGCTCGGCGAGCCCAACCGCGGCCTGGCGGCGATGTTCCTGATGATGAACTCGGCGCGCCTGCACGTCGCGATGCAGGGCCTGGGCCACCTGGAGGCGGCGACGCAGAACGCCTGGGCCTACGCCAGCCAGCGGCTGCAGATGCGCGCCCTGCGCCGCCCCGACGGTACCGCCGCCGCCGCGGCCGACCCGATCGCCTGGCACCCCGCGATGCGCCGCCTGTTGCTGACGCTGCAGGCCCGCACCGATGGCTGCCGACTGCTGGCCTACCTGACCGCGCTGCTGCTCGACGAATCGGAACAGCACCCCGACCCCGCGCATCGCCTCATCGCCGCCGAGCACGTGGCGCTGCTGACGCCGGTGGCCAAGGCCTTCTTCACCGACCTTGGCCACCGCAGCGCCGACGAGGCCTTGCAGGCCTGGGGCGGCTATGGCTTCGTGCACGACTACGGCATCGAGCAGACCGTGCGCGACAGCCGCATCGCGATGATCTACGAGGGCACCAACGAGATCCAGGCAATCGACCTCGTGACGCGCAAGATCCTCGACGATGGCGGACGCCGGGCCGACGCGCTGCGCGCGCTGCTGGCCGAAGAAGTCGCAGCCTGCAGCGGCGGCGGCGCGCTGCAACCCTTCGCCTCGGCGCTGGCCCAGCAGCTGCAAGCCTGGCGTGAGGTGCAGCAGGCCTTGCTGGCTGGCCGCGCAGCCGATCCCGAGTGGCCGCTGCGGGTGGCCGACGATGTGCTGCACGGCATCGGC
>JANOJJ010000473.1:0-1865 GCA_031408155.1 Rubrivivax sp. | reverse complement strand
ACGTCGAGCTGCTTCTTCAGCAAGTCGGGCAGTTCGGCCGAACCAATCTTGAACGACGTCGCCGGCAGCGAGTAGCGCACCGACGGCTTGAAGCCCTGGCACTTGAAGCCCGCGGCCTTGAGTTGTTCGCACTTCTCCTCGGGAAACAGGCCCTCGCTGAGGGCCTCGCTGTTCGGCACGCTGGAGCCGACATCGAGTGCGTCGGCGGTCCAGCTGTTCGTCCCGGCGAGCAGCAGCGTCAGGCACAGCGGCCAGCGGTGAGCAAAGTGTCGGATGTTCACGTTCTTCTACCTCTGTTGTCGTAGTCCGGGTTCCATCAAGTGCGGGGCACGGGCAAGTGGTCGGCAGACTACCCGTTCGCGAAGCAAATGCCCAGCCCTGGTAATTGGGGGTGGACGATACTGCATCGGCGCGGGCGCCTCGGGGTGGGCACACGCTGAGTGACGCCGGCAGCGCTGCCCTGTATCGTCCGGCTCGGCGGGGTTGGATCAGGAGCGGAAAGCGACAGATGACTTGGCACAACAAGGTCATGTGGACGGAGGGCATGTTCCTCCAGCCGCAGCACTACCAGCAGCAGGATCGCTACTCGGCGCGCCAACTCGATGGCCGCATCGGCGCCGGGCTGGCTTGGCCCTGGGGCTTCGTCGCCCTGCAACTCGACGAGCCGGCACTGCTGCAGGGCCGGGTGATGCTGACGACGGCGCGCGGCGTGCTGCCCGACGGCACGGCGTTCGCCGTCCCCGGTGACGACGCCGCCCCCGCGGCCTTTGAAGTGCCCGCCGATGCGCGCGATCAGCTGATCGTGCTGGCGGCGTCGATGTCTCGGCCCGGCGTGCCGGAGAGCGATGTCGAGGAGGCCTCGGTGTCGATGCCGCCACGCTTTCGCGTCGCCGATATCGACGTCGCCGACGTGCATGCCGCCAGCCTGCGCACCGCGCCGCTGCAGATCGGGCGCCTGAACCTGCGCCTGATGCTCGCCGCCGACACCAACGATGGCTGCACGTCGATCGGCATTGCGCGCCTGGTCGAGCGCCGCGCTGACGGTCGCGTCGTCCTCGACCCCAGCTACGTGCCGCCGATGCTGCACGCCGCCGGCCATGCGGTGCTGGAAGGCTACGTGCGCGAGGTGCACGGCATGCTGCACCTGCGCGGCGACGTCATTGCCGGCCGCCTGGCGCAACCCGGCCGCGCCGGCATCGGCGAGATCGCCGACTTCCTGCTGCTGCAGGTGGTCAACCGACAGGAGCCGCAGTTCGCGCATCTGCAGCGCATGGCGGTGCTGCACCCAGAGCGCCTGTACTTTCAGTGCCTGGGCCTGGCCGGCGAGCTCGCCACGTTTCGCGATCCGCGCCGCCCGCCTGCCTACCCGGCCTACCGGCACGACGATCTTGCCGCCTGCTTCCACGCCGTGATGGTCGACCTGCGGCAGTCGCTTTCGATGGTGCTCGAACAGACCGCCATGCCGATCGAGTTGCAGCTGCGCAAGCACGGCGTGCGGGTGGCGGTCATCGCCGACGTCGAGTTGCAGCGCAACGCCAGCTTCGTGCTGGCGGTCAACTCGCAGATGCCGGGCGACGCCTTGCGCTCGCGCTTCCCGACGCAGGTCAAGATCGGTCCGGCCGAGCGCCTGCGCGACTTGGTCAGCCTGCAGTTGCCGGGCATCACGCTGCGCACGCTGCCGGTGGCGCCGCGGCAGATTCCGTACCACGCCGGGTTCACCTACTTCGAGCTGGAAACGCGGGGCAATGAACTCTGGAAGCAGCTCGAAACCTCGGGCGGCCTGGCGCTGCACGTGGCCGGCGAGTTTCCCGGGCTCGAGATGTCGCTCTGGGCAGTGCGGGGCTGAGCAGCGCGAGAGCATGAGC
>JANOJJ010000390.1:0-19601 GCA_031408155.1 Rubrivivax sp. | reverse complement strand
CAGCTCCAACGGAAAGTTGTTGGTATCCGGTGACCATGACGCGGTCAGGCTCTGGGATGCAACCACCGGGGCGGAGCTGCTCACGTTGCGTGAAGAGGCGACCCATACTCTGCGACGGGGCATGACGGTGGCGCTAAGCCGGGACGGGACGCTCATCGCATCGGGCGGAACCGACAAGGCGGTGCGATTATGGAGCGTCGCCAGTGGGAAAGAGGTCTACACGTTCCGAGGGCACGTAGGCCTGGTGACGGCCATGGCCTTCACCGCCGACGGCCGCCGGCTATTGTCGACGGGCAACGATGGGACGGTCCGCGTGTGGGATGTCTCGCGCGCCCTGGACCACTTGGCTCTTCCTGGCGCCAGCGACGCATCCTTCAACCCGGATGGGACGCGTCTCGTCTCCTGGGTTGGTTCGCCGTCGGCCAAGGAGCCAGGTCTGGTGAAAGTCTGGGACACGGGAACCGGAGCAGAGTTGCTCAATCTGCGTGGACACACCGGGACTCTCGGCGCTGCGGGATTCAGCCCGGATGGTGGACGCATTCTTTCCTCGAGCCTCCGAATCCCAATGGGCGAGGGTGAAGACAAGATGTGGGACGCCGCGACCGGAAGAGAGATCTTTACACTGCCCCGGCAGACCGGATCTGGCGGTCTTTTGAGTCTCAGCCCGGACGGAAGCCGGATAGTCTCGTCGGCTCGCGGAACGGCAGACGACACGCCCGGTGAAGCGAGGATTCTGGATGCTCACAGTGGGCGGGAGTTGCTGGCCCTTCACGGCAGTGCCCTTGGGTGTTGTTTCCACTTCAGTCCCGATGGAAAACGAGTGTCAGGGTGGATGCGTGCCACCGGCGAAGGGGGGCCGCCAATGGAGTTGACCATCTGGGACGCGGATAACGGTGAAGTGACACGTGTGCTCCGCGGGGGCGTTGGCCAAGGGATCCGGTTCAGCGGTGGATCACCTGGCCGCCCAAGCGGAGCATACGTCTCACCTCAGTTCAGTCGTGATAGCCGATGGCTCGCGATGCTCTGCGCGGTAAAGCTGCCCCGACAATTCGGGATCGGGGTCTGGGAAATCGCAACCGGCCGCCAGGCTTTCTGTCACGAGACTGCGGCGCCTCTAACCCTGACCTTTAGCCCGGAAGGAGACCGCATTGCCGTGGCCAACCTCGACGGAACTACGAACGTGGTGGATGCCACCACAGGACAGCAGATGCTTGTTCTGCGGGGCCACGACGGCAGGGTCAATAGCGTGGCCTTCAGCCCGGATGCAAAGCGCCTGGCCACCTCTGGCCAGGATCGGACGGTGAGGTTGTGGGACGCGGTCAGCGGACAGGAGATCCTCACGCTCCGCGCGGGGGCACCGGTGTCCTTTGTCCGATTCAGCAAAGATGGCCGGCTGATCGCGACGGGTGAGGGCGGGCTAATCGCGACTGGTGGGGCGGTTGCTGCCCTCGTGCGTATCTGGGACGCACCCCCGCACCCCCCGCAGTAGGCCAGCCGGGACATGTCCCTTGGTTAAGACCCGTTTCGACACGACGCAATGGAGTCTCGTCCTCGCCGCGCAGGACAAGGCCTCGCCGCACGCGGAAGAGGCGCTCGCCAATCTGTGTCGCGCCTACTGGTTCCCCCTCTACGCGTTCGTTCGGCGTCAAGGGTCGTCCGCGGACGAGGCTCAGGATCTGACCCAGGGTTTCTTCGCTCGTTTTCTGGAGAAGAACTACTTGAAGGATGTCCGCCCTGAGAAGGGGAGATTCCGTTCGTTTCTCCTCGCCTCGTGCAAGCACTACATCGCGAACGAACGAGATCACGCTCGCGCGGCGAAGCGGGGCGGAGGCCACGCTCTCCTTTCGATCGACGTGGAAACTGCGGAGGGCCGCTATGGGAGAGAACCCTCGCACAATCTCACGCCAGAAAAGATCTTCGAACGGCAATGGGCGCTGACCGTGCTGGCACGTGTCCTTTCGCGTTTGCGAGCGGAATTCGTCCTCGACAAACGTGAGAAGGTCTTCGAAAGCCTCAAAGGGTTTCTCACGGGCGAGACGGAGTCAGCGCGCTACCGCGATATCGCGGCGGATCTGGGCGCGTCCGAGGGCGCGGTCAAGGTCGCCGTTTACCGCCTCAGACGGCGGTATCGCGATTTGATTCGCGCCGAGATTGCCGCCACCGTCGACGGCGCTGAAGCGATCGGCGACGAGGTGCGGTATCTGATGTCGGCGCTTTCGTAAGACCGCGGCCTCGCCTCGTGGCGACTTCTGCGAGACTCAGGGATGATGCTTCGGTTTCTCCTTCGCGCGCTCCTTTTGACCGCGGTCTTTCACGCGCCCGCTTCGGCAGAAACCTCGACCACCGTCTCGATCCGGATCGCCGCGGCTTCTGATCTGCGGTTTGCGCTCGAGGAGACACTAATCAGCTTCCGGGCCCTCCATCCGGCCCTTGGCGTGGACGCGACCTACGGTTCATCGGGGAACTTCTTCGCCCAGGTTCGAGAAGGGGCGCCGTTCGACATCTTCCTCTCCGCCAGCCCGGCCAGCCCGCCCACGCCCATCAGCGCCGCCGCCAGCAGCGCCAGCGCGTAGGTGCCGATGCACCACCAGCGCCACACCCGCGGCGCCTGGCGTGGCGGCAGCCAGCGCAGCACCGCTTGCAGCGCCAGGCCCAGACACAGCGCCCAGGGCGCACTGGCCAGCCATTTGATCGACGAGACCCGTCGCGCCGCGCGTGCGCTGGCGTCCAGCGCGTCGGCGTCGACCGCCGCCGACATCGCGGCCCAGTGGGCGGCACCGGCGCGGTCCAGCAGGTCCAGCAGCGCCAGCAGCCGGCTGTTCTCCCACAGATCCAGGCCGACCAGCAGCAGGGTCGCGCCGCCCAGCGCCACGGCGATGGCGCGCACGCGGCCCGGCCGCGGCGCGGCGCAGAGCCGCGCGTGCGACCAGGCCCACGCCACCAGCAGCGCCGACAGCCCGCTGTAGAGCGGAATGAACAGACCCTGGTCGAAGCCACGCACCTCGTCGCGCAATCGCTGCGTGCGGTGTTCGGCGCATTCGCGCAGGTCAAGGCCGGGTGCGGTCTCGGGCGTGCCGCGCTGGACCAGGCAGTGCCAACGCTTGGCGCTGCCGGCCAGTTCGGCCGACAGGATGTCGGGGGCCAGGCCGTCCAGGCAGGGCAGCGCCGTGCCCGGCGGTGGCGCCAGTGCGCGGCAGATCGCCAACGGCTCGGGCGCATCGGGTCGCGGCAGCTGCGCCACCAGCAGTGCCAGGCCGAGCGCGGCGCAGAACGCAAACACCGACGCCCAGGCGCGCGGGTTCATGGCGTCGACCGGGCGATCCAGCCGCGCATGCGCTGCAGGTTGACGCGCAGCGCCTGGTCGGCCAGGTTGAGCGGTGCCGATGTCCCTACCGAGGCCGCCGCCGCTGCCGCAACCGCAGCCGGCGGCGCGGTGGCCTGTCGCAGCACCTGGCGCGAATCGGCGTCGAGTTGCCAGTTCATCGACGGCTGGCGCTTCAGCGCGTACTGCGGAAGGCGCAACTCCACATAGCGCTCGCTGGCGCTGCCAGCCAGCTTGGCGAACTGCCACTCGGCGCGCGTGGAGTTGCTGGTCCACGCCGTTACCAGCCCCTGTGGCGGCGCGCTGAGCTCACGCACCGGCCAGCTCTCGGCCAGTTGCTGGACGTCAGGCGCGCGCAGGCGGCCATCCAGGCCGCGCCGCCAGTCGGGGCCGAAGGCGCTGGGTTTGTTGTCCACGATCAGCAGCACGATCGGGCTGTCGCAATGCGCGTCGGCGGGGCCCAGCCGGCAGGCCTGCAGGCCGTCCGCGCCGGTGCGGATGCGGCTTGTGGCGAGCAGTCGGTCGATCACCTCGATCAGCGTGCGCGTGCCCGACGCCTCGTGATATCCGCCGTCGCCCAGGTGGCCCCATACCGGCGGCGCGGCCGCCGGGTCGGATACGACCAGGCGTACGCGGCCGGCCGGGCTGATGTACGGAAAGCGCGCGCTGTTGTGCACCGCGCCGGCCAGCGTCAGATGGTGGGTGTCAAAGCCCTTGCCCAGCAGGTCGGGCGCGTCGGGCAGTTCGAACGCCAGGTTGGACTGCAGCAGGCGCTGGCCGTCCTCCAGCCGCACGGTGTTGAGGACCAGCGCCGGCAGCCCTGGCTGCCCGGGTTGGTCGGGTCGGTCGAGGTAGGGCTGCACCAGCGGCACGTCCCACCAGCCGGCGGCCTTAGGCGCGCTGCTGCGGTGGCGGGACAGCAAGTCCTGCCAGTCCAGCGCCCAGGCGTGTTCCAGCGCGTACGAGCGGTCGGCCGTGCGCAGCGCATCCAGCAGCGGCACGAAGCGCTGCAACAGGTCGGGGTACAGCAACATGCCCACCGCTGGCGCCAGCAGGTCCTGGCCCAGCATCTGGTCCAGCCGCGGCAGCAGCGTCTGCGTGCGTTCGGGCCACGCTGCCAGCGCGGTGACGAAAGCCGCCGCCCCCAGGCTGCCGCCCGACACGCCCGACAACATGAACAGATTGCCGCTGAAGCGCCGTTCGGACAGGCGCGCCTCGTCTTCCAGCCGCGCCAGCGTCAGGCCCGCCCAGTAGGCCGCGCGGCTGGCGCCGCCGGCCACCGCTACCAGGTACACCGGGTCGTGCCGCGGGTGCTCGGCCATCCAGCGGTCGAAGTGCGCCTCCAGGCCGGGGCGCGTGCTGCGCCAGTCGGCGGCCGGGGTGTCGGCGCGGTGGCGTGCCACCGGATGGTTGTCCGCGCCCGAGGCGGCCAGCAGCAACAGCGCGGGCAGCCAGGTCAGGGTCGGCCAGCGGCGCGTCTTGGGCCAATAGCTCAACCCCATCGAACCGGCCAGCGTCCACCCGCCCAGCGCCACCAGCAGCAGCGCCGGCGAGCCGATGAAGCGACCCGCCTGCACCGGTGCCCACCACAGCGCAAGGAAGACCAGCCACGACAGCAGGACCAGCAGCGCCAGGAAGGCCCATGCCTTGCGCGGCACGGGCTGGGTCGACCGGTAGTACGCAAACTCTTCCGGCGGCAGCGGGTCCGCCGACCGGAACAGCTCACGGCGCCGCCAGACGAACAACAGAAACCCGACCGCCAGGACCCCCAGCATCAGCGCATAGCCCCAGCCGACTCCCAGCATGCCCAGCGCCAGCGGCACGCAGGCCAGCAGTCCCAGCGCGCGCGGGATGATGCGCGCGCAGGCGTTGGCGTAACGCTTGAGGTGATCGCCCGCGCCGACGCTGTCGGGTTCGAACGCGCGCGCCAGCATCAGCCGCGCGACGAACCAGGCCGTGAATGCCCAGTACAGGTAGGCCAGCGCGAAGAAGATGAAGCGCCGCACGTCGCTGCCCGCACCGTCGTCCAGCGCATACAGCGTTTCGCGCGCCTGCGGCACGGCCAGCAACACGGTGTTGCCCACCACCACGGTGAACAGGCTGAAGAAGCACAGCCACAGCAGTCGCATCAGTACTTGCAGCCGCTCGGCCATCGACATCCTCCGGCTGAGCAGTTTGCGCCGTGGCGCGGGGGCAGACAAGCGCGGCCAACCCTCGCGTTGTTGATGCAGCGGCTTGACGGTGCCGGTTCGAGTCTCGAAAACGGACCGGCGGCTGAAGGACGGGCCCCGTTTTGCCTAACCCGTCACGTAGGCGGCATAGCCCTGGCGCCGCAACTCACAGGCCGGGCAGTGGCCGCAGCCATGACCCCAGTCGTGCAGCTGCCCGCGTTCACCCCGGTAGCAGGTGTGGGTGTGCTCTCGGATCAGGTCGACCAGCGCGCTGCCGCCGAGCGTATGTGCCAGGCGCCAGGTGGCGGCCTTGTCCAGCCACATCAGCGGCGTTTCGACCACCATGCGCGTGTCCAGGCCCAGGCTCAGCGCCACCTGCAGCGCCTTCATCGTGTTGTCGCGGCAGTCTGGGTAGCCGCTGTAGTCGGTCTCGCACATGCCGCCCACCAACACGCTCGAGCCCCGGCGATAGGCCACGGCGGCAGCGAAGTTCAGGAACAGCAGGTTGCGCCCGGGCACGAAGGTAGTGGGCCGTCCGTTGCGCTCGAATTCGATCGCTTTGTCCTGCGTCAGCGCGCTGTCGCTGATGCGGCCCAGCAGCGACAGGTCGAGCACATGGTCTTCGCCCAGCCGCGCGACCCAGGCCGGGAAACAGCGGCGCAGTCCTTCCAGCAATACCGGCCGGCACTGCATCTCCACCGCGTGGCGCTGGCCGTAGTCGAAACCGATGGTCTCGACCCGGGCGTAGCGCTGCAGCGCCCAGGCCAGGCAGGTGGTGGAGTCCTGGCCGCCGGAAAACAGCACGAGGGCATGGTCGTTCATCGTCGTCCGTTCAGGTCATCGGGGGTGGCGCAGAGCATAGGCCCGGGGGGATGGGATTCGACCGGGCAAGCGCGCCGATGCCGCCCCAGTGCCGCTGCAAGGCCACCGGCTTCGGCAGGCCTGACCAGTCGGCTGGCGCGTCCGACGACGCTCACCACCCGGCTGGCTTGACCGTCTTGGCGAACTCGTCGCGCGGCTTTTCCAGGTCGATACGCGAGAGGTCGATCGTCAGACCTTGGGCCTGACCCGCGCCGGGCGCGTCGGCCTTGATCGCCTCATTGACGATGCGGGGCAGCGCCTTCAGCAAGTCAGAGCTGAGTCAATGCGCCCCTGCACGCTGCCTGCCGGCTGGGAACCGTGTCCGGACGGATTCCGTCCCTGGCGCACTGCTGATGGGCGAATCATTGGCGTGGCCGCCGAGCATGCCGCGCCTTGACCGCCGCTTGCTGGCACTGGAATCGGCTGCAGGCACGCCCGCGCTGCCCGCGTTGGTGGTGGCCGTGGCTGGCCCCGAACCGACCGCAGAGCAGGCCGCCGCGATTGCCCAGGCCGAACGCGAGGGCCGGCCAGTGGTGGCTTTCGTGAGGGCAGGGCTTACCGCTGAAATAGCGAAGTATTTGAACGCATGACACCTAAACGCAAACCGCCGCCGGGCCCGCAGTGGTGCCCGGGTGAATCTGGCAATCCGAAGGGCCGACCGAAAGGCTCGGGGCAAGTGGGCAAGCTGCGCGCCAGCATTGCCGACGCATTGCCTGGCATCCTGGCCGCGATGGTTGAGCGCGCGAGTGCCGGCGATACCGGGGCCGCCAGGCTGCTGTTGGAGCGGGTCATTCCGCCGATGAGGCCCAGCGAGCAAGCCGAGCCCCTTTCCCTGGCCGGCGATACCCTGACCGAGTAGGGGCGCAGCGTGTTGGATGCGCTTGGTGCCGGCGCCATCGGGCCGACCCAGGCCGCCGCGCTGCTGGGTGCGCTGGGCACCATGGCGAAGCTGACCGAGCTTGACGACCTGACGGCCAGAATCGAGCGACTGGAAGGAACCCGCGATGCCCCGATTGAGTGAACGCCTGGCCGCCCTGGAGCGTGGCACCGAGCCCGACGCCCGGCAAGCGCTGCCGCTGGTGCTGCCCGCCGATGCGCCCGATGCCGAGCTAGAGGCGCTGCGCCGCGCTGGCCGGGATGCCTACCGGGCGAACGACGATGCGCTACATGACCTGTTCGTTTGACCGGAGGGACCCGACACATGACCGCGACGATTCGACGCCGCAGGCATTGGAAGGCGCTGCCGGGCATTCCGGCCGGTGTGCCGTGCTGACGGTGGCCGATGGCGAGAGCACGGCCGACGCGCTGGCCCGTGCCCGGTGGTCGGGCGGGGTTCTGGTCACAAGGCCAATCCTGCCGGCTGACGCGTGGTGCAGGCTGGCCCGAGCCCAGCAGGCCGCGCTGGTGGCCGGCTGCTGAATTCCGAGCGATGGCGGAAAACTGGTTCCTCGAAGGAGCCGGTTTCAGCCTGCCGGCCGCGCGCGCGAGGGGTGCCGTGCAGCCGGGGTGCAATCGGATTGCGCTTCGGCCCAGCAGCCGGCGCACGCGAGGGGCGCCCAGGAAATCGGACGCCACAAACGACCGGCTTGTCAGCCTCCTATCTGGGGAATTTCCCCAGATGCGCCGACCACCCGCACCGTCGAGCGCGATGGGCTCCCGTAGTCGCTGCAATCGCCCACGGGGGCGATGGCTGACCGCGTTTGTCGGGTAGGTGCGCCGGGCCGCCGAGACCCCACCCGAGGGCCGAAATCCTGTACCGCAGTCTGTAAAAACTCTGTAATCGCCCCAGAAGCAACAAAGCCCAGCGGGTGAGGCTGGGCTAAGTGCTTGATTTTCCTGGTGGCCTGGGGCGGAATCGAACCACCGACACGCGGATTTTCAATCCGCTGCTCTACCAACTGAGCTACCAGGCCGAGCCTGGCATTATAGGGGTGACGGTCAGGGCCGGCCGGCGGTCTCAGACCACTCCACGCTTGTTGCGTGTGAGGTCCACGCCCAGTTGCTTGAGCTTGCGGTAGAGGTGCGTGCGCTCGAGTCCGGTCCTTTCGGCGACCCGAGTCATCGAGCCGTTTTCCTTCGCCAGGTGGAACTCGAAGTAGCTCTTTTCGAAGGCGTCGCGCGCTTCGCGCAGCGGGCGGTCGAGGTCGAAGCTCTGCTCGGCTTGCGGGCCGCTGGGCACCAGCGGTGGCAGTGGCGCGACGTGCAGGCTGTTGATCGTCGACTCACCGCCTCCGCCAATGTCGCCACGCGCCAGGCCGCTACCGTTGTTCGAAGTCACGCTGCGCAACCCGGGCTTGACCAGCGCCTGCTCGACCGCACGCAGCAGCTTCTGCAGCGTGATGGGCTTCTCGAGGAACGCACTGGCGCCGAACTTGGTGGCCTCGACCGCGGTGTCGATGGTGCCGTGGCCGCTCATCATGATCACCGGCATGTTCAGCATGCCGCTGGCGCCCCACTCCTTGAGCAGGCTGATGCCATCCACATCGGGCATCCAGATGTCCAGCAACACCAGGTCGGGGCGCAGCGATTCGCGCACGCTGCGGGCCTGGGCTGCGTTTTCCGCCAGCTCGACCGTGTGACCTTCGTCGGTGAGGATCTCCGACAGCAGGGCCCGGATCCCCAGCTCGTCGTCTACGACCAATATCGTTGCCATGCGCGCTTTAGTGCACCTGTGTCGCACCACCGCTGGGTGCGGCAGAACCGCCCTGCGCTGATGCGGGGGACGGTGCGGGGTCAGCCGCAGGTGCGAAGTTGGAAAATGATAGCGAAACTCGAGCCCCGACCGCCGGCGCATCGGGCTCATCACGCTGATGCAGGTTGGCCACGCTCAATCGGGCCTGGTGTTCGTCGGCAATCTTCTTGACCACCGCCAGCCCCAGGCCGGTGCCCTTGACTTTGGTCGTGACGTAGGGTTCGAAGGCTCGCTTGAGCACCTTCTCGGCAAACCCGGGCCCATTGTCGATCACCGTCAGGCGCACCGCGCGCAAGTCGCCCTGCTCGCCCAGGGCAGTAGACGTGCGCACGTCGACCTGACCATGATCCTGCTCGGACACCGCGTCAAGCGCGTTCTGTACCAGATTGTGGATCACCTGCCGCAGCTGCGTGGCGTCGCCCAGGATGCGCGGCAACGCGGACTCGGTGTGCGCCGACAGCACGCCACTGTCATGCGCCTGGCCATACAGCGCCAGCACCTCCTGCACCAGCAGGTTGAGATCCAGCGGCTTCATCTGTGCGGCTGGCAGCCGCGCGTAGTCGCGGAACTCGTTTACCAGCCGCTGCATCGCCTGCACCTGGTTGACGATGGTGGCCACCGAGCGCAACAACAGGCTCTGGTCACTGCCTTCGAGCTTGGCCTCGAGCCTGTGCTGCAGCCGTTCGGCCGACAGCTGGATCGGTGTCAGCGGGTTCTTGATCTCGTGCGCCAGACGCCGAGCCACCTCGGCCCAGGCGGCCGAACGCTGGGCCGACACCACGTCGGAGATGTCGTCGAACACCAGCAGGCGCGTGCCACCGGGCAGGTGGGCACCACGCACGAGCAGGCTGATGCCGGTGCCGTCGCCACGCGCCAGTTCGTAGCTCTCCTGCCAGTGGTCACGTTCGCCGGCCTCGGGGCTGGTGCGCAGCAGCTCGAAGCGTTGGTCGATGCTGCGTACCAGGACTTCGAGCTCGGCCACTTCGTCGAGTCGCCGGCCGCGCCAGGCGGCGAAGGGCAGGCGAAGGATGCGCGTGGCCCCGGGGTTGACGGTGTCGATGCGGCCTTCGCGGTCGAGCACGATGACGCCGGCACTCAAGGTGTCGAGGATGGTCTGCAGCCGCGTGCGTGCACCTTCGAGCTGGGCCACGCCGCGCTGCACCTGCTCGCGCGCCTCGGCCAGTTGTGCCGTCATGTCGGCAAACGATCGTGTCAACCCGCCCAGTTCGTCGGCCGAGGCGAACACCGGCTTGGCCGTCAGGTCGCCTGCGGCGACCAGACGCACGCCGTCGGCCCGCAGCCACAGCGGCCGCGCCAGCTGGGTGCCCAGCAGGATGGCCAGCAGCACGGCGCCGAACACGGCCAGGATCAGCGCGAGCGTGAGTGTGCCGATGTACATGCGGCGCAGGCTGTCACGCGCCAGCGCGCGTTGTTGGTATTCGCTGTAAGCCGCCTGCACCGCCAGCGCATTGAGCGCCAGCACGCGCGACAGCGGCTGCACCAGCAGCAGGAAACGGTCTTCGCTGCGCGCCAGCGCCAGATCGCGGCTGGGCACGCGCGCCAGCGCCCGTACGCGCGCGCCGCTGCTGTTCGGGTTGGCCAGAGCTTCTTCGTCCAGGCCGTCGATCTGACTGGCCACGCCCGTGCTGCGCGCCTGGCGCAGCAGGGTCGCGCTCGGCCGATCGGGCGCTTCCGACACTGACCCGATGCCCGCCGTCAGCAGAACCTGGCCATTGCCACCGACCAAAGCCAGTTCGGTAGCACCGAGCTGCTCGCGCAGCCGCTCCAGCGCCAGCGGCGTGCCGGCCGCGCTGCCCCCGATGCGCACGTCGGCCAGCCGATCGGCGCCCAGGCGGGCCTTGGCCGTGAGGTCGGCAGTCATTGCGTCGAGCGTGCCCTTGCCCAGCGACAGCCCCGCGTCCAGCGCGCCGGCCAGCCGGGCATCGAACCAGGCTTCGATGCTGCGCGTGACGAACTGGTACGACACGGTGTAGATCGTCAGGCCCGGCAGCACGCCGACCAGCGCAAAGATGCCGGCCAGCTTGATCAGCAGCCGGCTGCCGAACTTGCCGCGCCGCAGCCGAACCATCAGTCGGACAGCGGCAAAGCCGATCACCAACGTCAGCAGCGCAGCCACCGCCATGTTGGCCCAGAACAACCAGACGAAGCGCAGCTCGCTGATGCCGCCGCCGTCGGTACCCATGCGCACCACGAAGGCCAGCACGAGGCCGAGCCCGGTGGTCGCGGTCAGGGCGACGATCCAGGCCCAGCGAGCAGAGCGCGTCACGCGGCGAATTCCATCACTCGACGCGCAACGTGCGCTCGACGCCGAGCGCGAAATCGCTGCCGCCGATCAGCTGGATGATCATTGGGCTGGGTAGCTGGGCAGTGTCCAGGCGCCACGAGAACTCGACGTAGTGGCGGCTGTCGGGGTCGATCTGCGTCAGATCGGCCAGCCGCCATTGGGCGATGCGCGTCACCGCAGCCATCGCCTCGGCCAGGGTGGGGTAGTGCTGGTTGAGCCCGCCCAGGCCCACGCGCCAGGTCGAGGTGAGCGGTTGGTAGACCACCCGCCAGGTGCGGTTGATACGTGTGATGCGCTCGTCGCGCCAGTACCAGCGGTTGCGCAGCAGCGCAGCCTGGGCCACGAAGTAGACCGGCACGCCGCGCTGCAGCGCGTCCTCGACTGCGCGCGGCAGGGTCACGCGGGTGGCGAACTCCAGTGTCAACGCACCGTCGCTGCGCTGGGTCTGCAAGGTCAGCAATTCGACCGCATCGGCCCGCACCGCGGTCGGCCAGCCGAGGCCGGCGCACAGCAGCAGCGCTGCCCCCAGGCCCAGCAACTGGCGTCGATCGAAGGGCCGCCGGTGATGCATGGTGGGTTGCGCGGGCGTCAGTGTTTGTGGACCAGTGCGTAGAAGAAGCCGTCCTGCAGCGCACCGGTCGTGCGGGCAGCGCTCCGGGTTGGATTGTCGGGCAGCGGCAGCAAGTGGCCTGGTGAGGCAGGGTCCAAGCTGGCAGCGCCGGGCAGCAGGCGTTGCAAAAACGCGTCGACGCGCTGGTCACCTTCGGCCTTGAACAGCGAGCAGGTTGCGTAGAGCAGGCGCCCACCGGGCCTGAGCAAGGGCCATAACGACTGCAACAGCTCACTCTGGATGCGAGTAAGCGCCAACAAGTCAGCAGGACGACGCAACCAGCGGATGTCCGGATGGCGGCGCCCGATGCCAGAGGCGCTGCAAGGAGTATCGAGCAGTATGGCGTCAAAGGGCCGGCCGTCCCACCAGCGCGCGGTGTCACGCGCATCGGCGGCCCTGACCTCGGCCTTCAGATGCAGCCGGGCCAGCGTCTCGTGGATGCGCGGCAGGCGTTTCGGGTCGATGTCCAGCGCCAGCAGGTCCAGATCGGCCCGTTCGAGCAGTTGCGCGCTCTTGCCGCCCGGGGCGGCACAGGCGTCGAGCACGCGGGCGCCGGCGGCCAGTGTTTGCGCACCGACGCCCAGCAACAGGCTGGCTGCACGCTGCGCTGCGGTGTCCTGGACCGAGACCTCGCCATCGGCAAAGCCGGGCAGTTGCTGCACCGGGCAGGGTTCGGCCAACAGCACGGCCTGGCCGGCCAGGGCCGGGTCGTCCACTACGGTTGCAGCGCGTCCGACCGCGGCCAGCAACTGCACGTACCCCAACCCGGTGCGGCGGCGGGCGTTCACGCGCAACGTCATCGGCGGGCGTTGATTGGCCGAATGCAGCAAGGCCTGCCACTGCCCAGGCCAGTCCTGACGCACCCGCTCGATCCACCAGGCCGGGTGGTTGAACGCACCGACCGGCGTCCGCTCGACCGCTTCGACCAGGCTGGCCCGGTCGCGAATGAACCGGCGCAGCACCGCATTGATGAAGCCGGCCGCGGCCGGTGTGCGGTGGCGCGCCGCGGTCACCGCCTGGTCGACCAGCGTGTGGTCGGAGTAGGGCGGCGCGGCCACGGGCCAGAGCAGGGCCAAGGCGGTGCACAGCAACGAGTCGACCTGCGGTGGCGGCGCCTTGGGCGCCAGCAGCGCCCGCAACTCAGTGGCTGCACCGAGCCGGCGCAGGACATCGAAGCCGAGGGCCTGCACCCCGGCGCGCGCGTCGGCCGGACAATGGCTCATCAGGTCGGTGGCCGACCGACCGCTGCGCACGCCCAGTATCAGGTTGGCGCTCAGGTCGAGCAGCCTCGACAGCGGGGGGGACGTGGGGGAGCTGCTCACGCGGGCAGTCTAGCCGTCACCCAGGCAGCGGCTGCGCAGCGCAGCGCCACACGATGGCCTGCGCACGGCAGGCGCATGGCCAAGACCCGACAATGCGCATCCCGTGTACCGGAGGGATTCCATGTCCCAACTGCCGTCGGCATCACCCGATGCGGCCGCCCGCCTGCTTCGACCCGAAGACGAGCTGGCCAGCCTGCCGGCTTCGGAGCGTATCCGCTCCCGCCTGATCACGGCCGACTGCCGCCATCACGCCAACGACAACATCGCCGCCCACGTACGCCCCGGCGAGCTCGACGAGCTCAAGGCCGAGGTGCAGGCCAGGATGCAGGAGGTGTTGCGCGCGCTGGTGATCGACACCGAGAGCGACCACAACACGCAGGAAACCGCCAAGCGCGTGGCCAGGATGTTCGTCGACGAGGTGTTCCGCGGCCGCTACGTGCCGATGCCGGCGGTGACCGAGTTCCCTAATGCCGAGCGCCTGAACGAACTGATGATCGTCGGCCCGATCACGGTGCGCAGCGCTTGCTCGCACCACCTGTGCCCGATCATCGGCAAGGTCTGGATCGGGTTGTTGCCGAACGAGCATTCGAACCTGATCGGCTTGTCGAAGTATTCCCGTATCTGCGACTGGATCATGAGCCGCCCGCAGATCCAGGAAGAGGCGGTGACGATGCTGGCTAACGAACTGAACAAGCGTGTCCGCCCCGACGGTCTGGCCATCGTGATGGAGGCCGACCATTTCTGCATGCATTGGCGCGGCGTCAAGGATGACAAGTCGGCGATGGTCAACAGCGTGATGCGGGGCGCCTTCCTGAAGGACGCCAACCTGCGTCGCGAGTTCCTGTCCCTGCTGTCGCGCAAGAACTGACCCGAGCGCACCCTCACCCCTTTTGGAGCCGCCATGCTCGTCCGCCTGATGTACGCCAGCCGCGCCGCTACCGCGCTCGACCATGAAGGACTGTTGGGCATCCTGCGCCAGTCGCGTGCCAATA
Organism: Rubrivivax sp.; assembly: GCA_031408155.1. Lineage (GTDB taxonomy): Bacteria > Pseudomonadota > Gammaproteobacteria > Burkholderiales > Burkholderiaceae_C > Rubrivivax. The sequence continues at coordinate 5,326 of JANOJJ010000390.1, read as the reverse complement.
ACCCACCGCTGGGGGTGACCGGTGTGTTGTGCGTGTGCCCGGCCAGCGGCATCTTCCTGCAAGTCCTCGAAGGCGGCCGCAGCGCCGTCAACGCGCTGTACCACCGGATTGCCGCCGACCGCCGTCACAGCGCGGTCGAATTGCTCAGCTACGAAGAAATCGAGGAGCGCCGCTTCGCCGGCTGGGCCATGGGCCAGGTCGACATGTCGCACCTGAACCCGGCGCTGCTGCTGAGGTATTCGGAAAAGCCGGTGCTCGACCCCTACGCGATGCCGGGCGCCGCGTCGATGGCCTTGTTCCACGAACTGATGGCCACCGCGTCGGTGGTCGGCAATCCGTAGACCTACTTGGTCCCGAAGATGCGGTCGCCCGCATCGCCCAGGCCGGGCACGATGTAACCGTGCTCGTCGAGCTGGCGGTCGATGGCCGCGGTGTAGACCGGCACGTCGGGGTGGTGGGCGTGGAAGTTCTGCAGGCCCACGGGCGCAGCCAGCAGGCAGACGAAACGGATCGACTTCGGCCGCGTCTCCTTCAGGCGCTCGACCGCCGCCACCGCTGAATTGCCGGTCGCCAGCATCGGGTCGAGCACGATGGCGTCGCGCTCGTGCATGTCGTGCGGCATCTTGAAGTAGTACTCCACCGCCAGCAGCGTCTTGGGGTCGCGGTACAGGCCCACGTGGCCCACCCGCGCGCCCGGCACCACGTCGAGCATGCCGCCGAGCAAGCCGTCGCCGGCGCGCATGATGACGACGAACACGGTCTTCTTGCCGTCGATCACCGGCGCCTGCATGGTTTCGAGCGGCGTCTCGATGGGGATCAGTTGGGTCGGCATGTCGCGCGTGACCTCGTAGGCCATCAACATGCCGATCTCGTGCAGCAGGCGGCGAAAGCTGTGGGTGCTGCGGCTCTTCTCGCGCATCAGCGTGAGCTTGTGCTGCACCAGCGGATGCGTCACGACGTGGACGGTGGCTGTCATCGCAAAGGCCGACTGGTCAGAAAACGGTGCCGTCGCTGTCGAGCTGCACTGGCGGCGCGCCGCCGCGGCGCTCGGCGGCGATCTCGCGCCCGGCGGCCCAGGTGCCACCTTCGAGGACGCAGGCCAGTGGCATCTGCAGCGCGCTGACGCCCAGTTGCTCGCGCACCTGCGCGGCCAGTTCGTCGACCAGCGTGACCGTGAGCGCACGCCACTCGACGATGAATTCGTCGCCCGGCTTCCAGCGCCGCTCGAGCGAACGGGCGCTGCGCGGCACGATCACACCGCTGTCGAGCAGCAGGCCGCCATTGCGGTATTCGGGCAGAGCGGTCAGTGCGTCCAGCCCGGTGACGGTGACACCAGCCCACTGCAAGGGCTCGATCAGCGAGTACGTGAGCCACTGGCTGAGCTGGTGGAACGGCACCCAGCCGCGCGTGACGGTGTCTTCGCCCGCGCCCGTGTCGGCGCCGGCCCAGCGGTGCTGCCAGGCGTCACCGGCGAGCACGCCCTTGACCATGCTGCCGCTGGCCCAGATCGATCCCAGCGCCTGCAGCACCTGCAGCAACACATCGGCCGCCGCCACCTCGGTGCCCGTGCCACCGGCGGTCACGCGGTCGAACAGCAGGCATGGGCGCGCGGGCAGGCTGTCGCGTGCGGCTTCGAACGCCACCGCCTCGCCCAACCGCACGAGCAGCCCGGCACGGCCTTCGAGCCCGACCAGCGGATTGGACGGGCTGGTCTGGAACACCGCGCGCAGCACGGCCACGTCGATCTGGCGCAACGCCGCGGCGTCGACCCGGCAGGGCTGGGCCTTGTCCGACGAGAAGGCGCCGGCCATGAAGGCGCGCAAGGTGGCCACGCCCAACCCCTCGGAACGGGTAAAGCGCCGGTTGTCGATCGGCGTCGGGCCGGTGCCGGTCGCCGACGCGGGCTCGGGCACGGCCTGGGCGGCGACTCCGCCGCCCGCGCTGGCCTGGTCAAGCGAGGCCAGCAGGTCGTCGCGGCTCACCCGCTGGGCCGGCAAGGCGGCCGTCGGCAGGGCCAGCGGGCGCTCGAGGTAGCTCCACTGCGCACCAGCGCCGGCGTCGAGCAGCACGCTGACCACCGTCAGGTCGAACTGCGAACGCGCCCGGTCGGCCGGCGACAAGTGGGCCAGGGCGGCGTCGAGCTCGGCCTTGCGGTCGACTCCGCCGGCCTCGAAGTGGCGCCATCGGCTGTGCAACGGTATGCGGCCGTCGGGGAAGCGCCGATGCATCACGGCGACCACCCGCGCCGCGGCTTCAGCCAGGCGTGAGCGGTCGATGCGGAACCAGCCCGAGCGATCATCGGCCACCGCCTGCGTGATCGCGGCACAGCGTGCGCGGATGGTCTGCGGATGGCGCAGCACCGTCAGCAGGTCGTGCCGCGGCTGGGCCCAGGGCAGACCCGTCGAGGTGACCGTTCGATCACTCAAGTCCGCGCCCCTTGCCGCTGGCCAGCGGGCACGGGGCGCCAGCGGTCAAATAACCGGCGGCGATCCTGGCCTCGACCTCGACCCGGGCGTCGGCCGGCACCTGCCGGCCGGGGATCCTGACCCGCTGCCCTACCTCGATGCGGCTGCCGGGAATCGAGTCGCACTTGTCGTTGCTCATGCTCACCAATCGGTGGATCTTGCGGATGCCCAGCCAATGCAGCGTGACATCCGGGTCAGCCAGGTCGCGGATGGCGCCGAAAACGCTCAGCGCCCGCCCGCCGATCGTCAGCCGGATGTGGCGCGTGGATGCCCGCGCCGTGGCCGGCACGTTTGCCGTCACGGAGACGGGCGGCTCGGGGGTCTCTTGAGGCATGGAGCTTGGTCTCTGGCAAGGCGTGAGCATACTGCCCGCCCTGTTGACACGTCGGGCCGCACGGGTGATCCGCGGCACCGGCCTTGTTCATTGCAGGTCGCCGCCGCGCTGGCGGTTGACCTCGACCGCCCGGCCAGCCGCGCGACGACCAGACGCAGCGGGCTGCACACCAGCAGCCGCTCGAAGTCGTGGTCGCTCGTCGCCGGTGCGTGATCGGACGAACGCTGTTCGGGATGGATCGCCCCGCGCCGCCGATCGGGCGAACGCCTCGATACAGAAACATCGTCGTCTGCTTTGAGCCATGACAAGCGATGCCGGTCGGCTCGCGTCACCATGCCTTCAGGTGCCGGGAATCGGTCGTTCTGGCTGGCCACAAGCTCTGGCAGAACGTCGACACCGCACTCGCATCCTCCGAGGAACTTCTCATGACAGCACGAAAACTTGCTCTGCTTCTTGTGGCGGCCGCAGTCGCAGGCTGTGGCGGCGGCGACGACAACAGCGCAACCGGGCCGCAGTCCCAGCAACGAGGCCCCGTTGCGATGGGCGCCGCAGGCAGCGGATTGGCCACCGCCGGCATTGCAGCGCCCGCCGCCGCCGCGCTGTCGGTGAGCCAGGTGGCTTCGACCTACGCGCTCGACTTCGTCGGCACCGCCGCCACCGGCTACGGCCTCAACGATGCCGGCGACGTGGTCGGAAAGTCCTATACCGATCCCGGCTGCGGCCCGTTCTGCCTGCCGCCGGAAGAGATCGTCGTCTGGCGCGGCGGCAACCGGATCGTGCTGCCTCCTGTGGCGGGCTTCAGCAGCAGCAGTCAGTATCCCCTTCACATCAACAACCAAGGCTTGATCGGCGGCGAGGCGGGGCTGATCGGCAGCGCCACGCACGCGGTGGTCTGGACACCGAACGCAAGCGGCTACGCGGCACAGGATCTGGGCGTCTTTCCCGGCACCTCGAGCGCCGATGTCACCGGTCTGGACGACCAGGGCCGAATGGTCGGGTGGGCCACCCTTGGCGGCGCGTTTCCGACCCTCACCGTGCCCTTCATGTGGTCGCAGGCGACCGGCATGGTGGACTTGAAGGCCCTGGGCTACCCCAACGAGCGCCCGGCGGCCATGAGCCCTGGTGGCAAGGTGGTGACCTGGAACTTCTGGTACCAACTTGGCGCGCCGGCCAGCGCGGTACCGCTGGCGCCCCGGCCGCCGGGGTACGTCGGCGCAGGATCGAACGGCAGCGCCATCAACGACGCCGGCGACCAGGCCCATTTCCTGGTCTCGATCAGCACACAGAACCTCGTCTATCCGTTCCGGCTTTCCAACGGCGGCAGCTGGCAGATGCTTTCCACCTTCGGCACCGGCCGGCTGTCGGGCTATGGCATGGGGTCGATCAACGCGGCGCAGGACGTCACGTTCACGGTCGGCAGCAGCGGCATGGTCGCCGCCGGGCCGGCCGGCCTGGGCCAGGCGCTCGCGCCTCTGCTGTCGCCGGCCTATACAGGGGCCGTCGTCGGCGGCAGCGGTGCGATGAATGCGGCTGGACAAATCCTGGCCCAGGTCATGATCGGTCGCAGTTATCGGCTGGTGAAGATGACGCCGGTCGCCGCCTGCGGCGCGAATTGCATCGTGTCGAGCTCGCTGGCGATGAGCGCGCAGTTGGTGCAGGAGTCCGGTTCGCGCGGCGAGTGCTACGAGGGCGGCAGGATGTACAACCTCAGCTCGGCGACGGTGACGATGACCAGCGAGACTGGCGCCCCGCTCGCCGACGTGCAGGTCAGCGGCCGGTTCCTCGACGACTACTGGACCAACCGCCCCGTCACCGGCACCACCAACGCTGCCGGCGTCGTCAGCTGGACCCACAAGGGACCTTGCGGCGTGGGCGCGATTGCGTTCCTGGTCGACCATGCAGCGCTAGGCACGCGAAGCTTCGACCGGACCCGGGGAACGCTGGCCAACCATGTCATCCCCGGCACGACGTCGGTGCCCACCAACCAGGCACCGGTCGCTGCTCCGAGAGTGAGTTGCGTGGCCGGCAAGACCTGCACCTTCGATGGCACCGGCTCGTACGATCCGGACGGAACCATCGTGGCCTACCGCTGGACCGACACCGGCGGCAACCTGCTGTCGACGCAGCCGACCTTCAAGAGGACCTTCGCGAAGTCGGGCAAGACCTCGGTCCTGCTTTACGTGACCGACAACGGCGGACGCCGCGCTTCGAAGAAAGTGACGTTTACCGTGCTGCGATGACCTCCGCGAGCTGGCTTTGGGCGTGGCCGTGCTGGCCATTGCTGCGCCCACCAGGCCATTCAGAGAGCCGTTGTCCTGGTCTCGAGAAGGCTGGCCAGCGAAGGCACTGGCAGCAACGCTGCATCGAGCTGACGCGCGCGCGCCGCGAGTTGCCGCGGGTCTCGCGCGCGGCCCCGATACGCTGCCAGCACGGCGCTGTCGCCGACCTTGTAGACGTCGACCTCGGAGAAGGACGCGCGCAACGCCGCCAGCAAGCGCTTCGTGTCGACCACCGGCAAGTACACGTT
>JANOJJ010000364.1:0-2077 GCA_031408155.1 Rubrivivax sp. | reverse complement strand
GTTGATGACGATCTCGTAGGCCAGGCCCATGTGGCCGCGACGGTAGTTCTTCTCGGTCGAGATGAACTCCTTGCCGTAGCTCCAGTGGCGGTAATTCACCGGCATACCCACGCTGGCGTAGGCGTCCATCATCTGCTCGGCGGTGATGACTTCCAGCTGGTTGGGGTAGGTGTCGAGTCCGAAGCGCTCGGCCGTGGCCTTGATCGTGCGGTGGTAGGTGTCGATGAGCTCGAACGACCAGTCGCTCGGCGCCGGCAAGGGCTCGGACGGTCGCTGGTCGAGCACAACGGGCTCGGTGAGCAGGCTGCGAGGGGTCGATGTATTCATGCCGCCTTCGCCCCTTCCTTCTTGAACAGGTCGCGGAAGACCGGGTAGATCTGCGCGGCCTCGGTCGCCTTGCGCATCGCGAAGTGGCGGTGCGATTCCAGCAGCTGCGCGTACTCGTCCCACAGGTTCTGCTCTTCCTCGGCCACCTGCACATAGGCGTAGTAGCGGCACAGCGGCAGGATCTTGTCGTTGAGCAGTTCACGGCAGCGGCCGCTGTCGTGGTGCCAGTTGTCGCCGTCGCTGGCCTGCGCGCCGTAAATGTTCCACTCGCTCGGGTTGTAGCGCGCGCGGATGACTTCTTCCATCAGCACCCGCGCGCTGCTGACCACCGTGCCGCCGGTTTCACGGGCATGGAAGAAGTTCTCCTCATCGACCTCCTGCGCCTGCGTGTGGTGGCGGATGAAGACGAGTTCGATCCTCTCGTAGTGCCGGGTCAGGAACAGATACAGCAGGATGAAAAAGCGCTTGGACAACTCCTTGCGCCCTTCGTCCATCGAGCCCGACACGTCCATCAGGCAGAACATCACCGCCTTGCTGGTGGGCACCGCCACCTTGACGCGGCTGCGATAGCGCAGGTCGATGGGATCGAGGTAGGGAATGCGCTCGATGCGAGCGCGCATCGCGGCGATCTCGCCTTCGAGTGCCTTGATCTCGCCTGCGGCGACTTCGTTACCAGGTTGCAGCACGCGAAGCATCTCGTCGAGCCGGGCCTGCATCTCGCGCAGCTCGCGCCGCGAGGCGGCGCCGAGTGCGATGCGCCGGCCGATGGCGCCGCGCATCGAGCGCACCACGTGCAGATTGTTGGGCGTGCCGTCGCTGGAAAAGCCGGCGCGCTGGCTCTTCCACTCGGGCACTTCGGCGAGCTGGGTGCGGATCAGGTTCGGTAGCGCCAGGTCCTCGAAGAAGACCTGCATGAACTCTTCCTTGCTCAGCGAGAAGACGAAGTCATCGTCGCCTTCGCCCGAGTCGCCGGCCTGGCCACTGCCACTGCCGCCGCCACTGCCGCTCTTTGGTCGTGCGATGCGGTCGCCACGCACGTATTCCTTGTTGCCCGGGTGCACGATCTCGCGCACACCACCCTGGCCATGGCCGAAGACCGGTTCGCTGATGTCGCGCCTGGGGATGCGGATGTCTTCGCCGCGCTCGATGTCGCGGATGCCACGGCCATCGATTGCGCGCTTGACCGCGTCGCGGATCTGCTCCTTGTAGCGGCGCAGGAAGCGCTCGCGGTTGCCGATCGACTTGTTCTTGCCTGCCAGCCGCCGGTCGATGATGGATTGCAGCATCGCGATCCTTGGTGGCTTACGACGACTTCCTCACGCGCAGGTACCACTCGCACAGCAGCCGCACCTGCTTGGGCGTGTAGCCCTTGGCCACCATCCGGGTCACGAAGTCCTCGTGCTTCTTGGCCTCGTCGGCGCTGGCCTTGGCGTTGAAGCTGATCACCGGCAGCAGCTCTTCGGTGTTGGAGAACATCTTCTTCTCGATCACCAGGCGCAGCTTCTCGTAACTGGTCCAGCTGGGGTTGTTGCCCTGGTTGTTGGCGCGTGCGCGCAGCACGAAGTTGACGATCTCGTTGCGGAAGTCCTTCGGGTTGGCAATGCCGGCGGGCTTTTCGATCTTCTCAAGCTCTGCGTTGAGCGACCCGCGGTCGAAGACTTCACCGGTGTCGGTGTCGCGGTACTCGTGGTCCTGGATCCAGTAGTCGGCGTAGGTGACGTAACGGTCGAAGATGTTCTGGCCGTATTCG
>JANOJJ010000338.1:0-1578 GCA_031408155.1 Rubrivivax sp. | reverse complement strand
CGGCGTCTTCGGCCACCGCGCCGAGCACGGGCACGGCGGTGTAGTGCTCGATCACGGCACGCAGCTTGGCTTCGTGGCGGCTGCCGCCGACGCGGTTGAGGATCACGCCGCCGATGCGCACCGCGGGGTCGAAGGCCTGGTAGCCCAGGATCAGCGGCGCGATGCCGCGCGTCATGCCGCGCGTGTCGAGCACCAGCAGCACCGGCAGGCCGAGCTGGCTGGCCAGCGCCGCGTTGCTGTTGCTGCCGTCGAGCGCCAGACCGTCGTACAGGCCCTTGTTGCCTTCCACCAGCGCCAGTTCGGCGCCGGTCAGCGCCCGGCTGAACGACTGCGCCAGTGCGGCCGGGGTCTGCAGGTGCGGGTCGAGGTTGACGCAGGCGCGGCCGGCGGCCAGGCCGAGCCACATCGGGTCGATGTAGTCGGGGCCTTTCTTGAACGGCTGCACCACGCGGCCTTCAGCCGTCAGCGCGGCCAGCAGACCGAGCGTGACCGTGGTCTTGCCCGACGACTTGTGCGCCGCCGACACGAGCAGGCGGTTCATGGTGCCACTCCGGCCTTGCCCGCCGCCGCGGCAACCTCGTCCTGCGGCATGAAGTCGAGTACACGCACGCCGACCACGGTCAGCACGAAGGCCGCGCTCAGGCCGCCGGTGCCGAGCAGGAACTCGGGCCAGGTCGGCACATAGTGCGCCACGGCACCGTCACCAAAGCTGCTGCTGGCCAGGTGGCCGGGGAAGATCTCGAGCGGAAAGGCCTGGCCGCCGATGATGAAGACGTACAACCACGCGAACGCGCCAGCCATCACCAGTGCCGACGCGGCCAGGGTGTCGCGCTCGCGCCCGAGCTTCGGGTGGAACAGCAGCAGCAGTGGCAAGGCCGTTCCAACGATCCCGTAGCCGCCCCACAACAGCAGCGGGAACAGCCCGCCGTCGCGCAGGATGAAGGCCTCGAAGTCGTGCTGGCGCGCGAAGTACAGGTTGGTCAGGTGATGGACCGCCACCAGGTACACCGACGCGGCGACGAACACGCCAAGCAGCCGCGCCATGCGGCGCTGCACGGCGGCGTCGAGTTGCTGGCCGTTCCAGGCGACCATGGTCGACTGCACGAGCAGGAAGACCGCCAGCCCCCAGCCGAACGACAGCACGATGAACAGCGGCGCCAGCAGCGTCGACTGGTAGGCCTGGCGCGCCACCAGGAAGCCGAAGATCGACCCCGTGCCGGTGGTCAGCACGAAGCGCCACACCAGCGCCGCCAGGCCGGCCGGCTTGGACCAGGCGTTGAAACGGCGCTCGAACATCGTCCACAGGTACACCGCCACGATGGCAGCCATGCCCGAATAGAGGATCACGTTCCAGGCGAACACCGACTTCAGGTTGTAGTGCGTGACGGCGACGATCACGCGCTCAGGGCGGCCCAGGTCGAGCATCAGCACCATCAGCCCGCCGGCCAGCAGCGCCAGGCACAGCAGGCCCGACAGCGGCGCACGCGTCTTGTAGGCATCAACTCCGAACTCAGAGCCGATCGACGCCTCGTTGAGCTCGCCCGACGCGGCCACGTTCATGAAGATGGCGAACACGTG
>JANOJJ010000333.1:0-12325 GCA_031408155.1 Rubrivivax sp. | reverse complement strand
GACGTGTTCGCCGTGCCGCTGCGCCCGCACAACCGCTGGGGCGGCTTCAAGGCGCTGCGCGAGCGTTGGCTGGCTCACCTGCAGTCGTGCCGGCGTCGCCCGGTGCTGCTCATCGACGAGGCCCAGGAGATGAGCGTGCCGGTGCTCTCGGAGCTGCGCCTGATGGCCAGCGCCGAGTTCGATTCGCAGCCGCTGCTTTGCGTGGTGCTGGCCGGCGACGCGCGGCTGGTGGAGAAGTTCAAGCGCGAGGAGCTGATCCCGCTGGGCAGCCGCATCCGCGCACGCCTGGCCACCGAGGCCGCCACGCCCGAGCAGTTGCAGCAATGCCTGGACTTCGTGTTGGCGGCCTGCGGCAATGCCAACTTGATGACGCCCACGCTCAAGCACACGCTGTGCGATCACGCCGCGGGCAACTACCGGGTCTTGTCGACGCTGGCGGCCGAACTGCTGGGGGCGGCTGCCGAACGGGACCTGTCGCAGCTTGACGAGCAGTTGTACTTCCAGGTCTTCGGCCCGCCGCCGGCTGCGCCCAAGCGCGCGGCCAACCGCCGCTGATCGAGGCCCTCACCCATGCCTACCACGCCAAGCCTGATGCCCACTGAGCTGCCGCCACTGTCGGACTCGGCAGCCGTCGAAATACTCGACTTCCTCCACGAGTTGGTGTTCCGCTTCGAGGCGCACTACTTCGGGCAGATTCACCGCTTCCATGAACAGCAGCGCGACCTGCGCATCAACCCGCCTGTCGCGCCGCGACCCGACGAGGACGAACCGTTCTGATCATCGCCAATGATGTCCATCGCCGCAGACTCCTTCGCCAAACCTTCGCCTGCCAACCATCACCGTTCTTGATCAGCGGGCCATTGAATTGGCTGACCGCACTCAGTCAAGGCGGTCGAGTAGCGCCTGTTGCGCCGCGGTTCGGCTGCCACCCCCTGGCAAGGTCCGGTTCATCCGGCGCCTGGCCGATCTGCCCGCACACCCCCCTTCCGCGGGGGGCGTCGCGCCCCTCGTTCTAAGGATGCGCGAACGGTGAGGCCGAACCATCATGGCGTGCGCACCACTGCATTCCGGCTGGTGGCATGACCGAGCCATCACCATGACCCTGACTTTCAACCCGATGACCCACCTTCGACGCTTGCGCCAGGCCCGGCAGCTGCGCCTTGGGTCGGGCCATGAACTGCCGGCCTGGGCGTTGGCCGAAGTCCGCTTCAGCGCCGCGCAGGCCGGTTGGTTGCTGCGCACGCTGTGCAACTGGCATGCGCTGTCGCCTCGCGGCGCCACGCCCACGGGCGACGCTGCAGTGCCGGTGGCCGACCTGATGGAGTCGTTGTCGCAGCGCGGCATCAGCCTGCGCGCCTGCCGCCTGGCCGACGCCCAGGGCTTGCGCCGGGGCGACGTGGTGATGCTCGGTGACGACGTCGCCAACCGGCTGTTCGGTGGCCCGGCGGCGGCTGGCGGCGGCATGGCCCTGGTGATCGACGCCGGGCCCCGGATCCTGCGCCTGAGCCCGGCGCTGGCGTCCGATCCGCTGAGCTGTCGTTGCACCGAGCTGCGCGGCCTGCTGGTCGGCTGGGTGCTGCGCAGCCAGCTTCAGCCCGGGCCGCGCGCGCGTCGTGCGGGCTGGGGCGAGGAGCTGGCCAGCGCGCTGTAGCTGGCCAGTGCCTGCGCCGGCCAGGCTCATGCCGCTGCCGCTGAGCCGCAGCGTCTCGGCGCGCGCCGCGCCCAGGGCCAGGCGCAGCAGCCGGCGCGTGCGACGCAGCTCGTCAGCTTCGATGCGGTTGATGGCACCGAAGTGGCGCTCCCAGTCCGGCACGGCAAAGCCTTGCAGGCGGGCCGCCGTCTCGGCCTGTCCGGATCCAACGCGGCGCTGTGCGGGCGTGCATCGAGCTCAGGCAAAGGCAAGCCGCCAAGCGCGAAGACCTGCTCGCCCGCCAGGCCCAGGTGTTGGCGCGACGTGACCAGCAGGTGCAGCGCGGGCAGCGTCTCGAGCAGGCTTACGAGCAGGTCCTGCGCACAGGCGACGAGCTGCTTGAAGTTGTCCAGCACCAGCAGCGCCGGTTGGCCGGCGAGGGCGGCCATGATGCGCTGCAGCAGATGCCGCGCCGTCACGTTCAGGGGCAGCGCGATGGCATCGACCGCCTGCTGTTCGTCCAGGCAGTCGACCAGGGACACGAACACGATTCGAACCAAGCGGGAGCGGTCGGCGTTTAGCCGCTGACAAAGACCGACAACGCGCACAGCAGGACCTGAAGGACGGGCGACCGCAGCCACCAGCTCCACTCGATGACGCGCGCCATCGAGGCAGGGCGCGCGTCGTTGCCGGGGCGCGGGCCCGGGCGCGACCGCAGGTCCAGGCCGGCGCCGGCAGTGCCCAGCGTACCGGCCTGGCGCAAGCGCAGCAGCGTGGAGCCCGGACACGCCCTCGCCCGCCTTGACCCCGGGGCCTCGAATGCCGCCCAAACCGCTCATCGAATTCCCTCATGCAGGGGCCGCAGGGGTCGGTCAGAATGTCCCGCTGTCTACGGAGCCACCGATGGAGAAGACTTGGCTGAAGCAGTATCCGGCCGGCGTGCCGGCCGAGATCAAGTCCGATCTCTACCCTTCGCTGGTGGCCTTGCTCGACGAGAGCTGTCGCAAGTACCGTGACCTGAAGGCCTACCTGTTCATGGGCAAGGCGTTCACGTTCGGTCAGCTCGACGATCATTCGCGTGCCTTTGCGGCCTATTTGCAATCGAGCGGCCTGGCACCCGGCGACCGTGTCGCCGTGATGATGCCCAACGTGCCGCAGTACCCGGTGGTGGTGGCCGGCATCCTGCGCGCGGGCATGGTGGTGGTCAACGTCAACCCGCTGTACACGCCGCGCGAGCTCGAGCATCAGCTCAAGGACTCGGGCTCCAAGGCGATCATCATCATCGAGAACTTTGCCTCGGTGCTGCAGCAGGTGATCGACGCGGTGCCAAGCAAGAAGGTCATCGTCGCCTCGATGGGCGACATGCTCGGCATGCTCAAGGGCGCGCTGGTCAAGCACGTGGTGCGCAACGTGCGCAAGATGGTGCCGGCCTGGCGGCTGCCGAATTCGCTGCGCTTCAACGACGCGCTGGCCACCGGCCGCACCAAGCCCTACACACCACCCAAGGTCGGGCCCGAAGACATCGCGGTGCTGCAGTACACCGGCGGCACCACCGGCGTCAGCAAGGGCGCGGTGCTGGTACATCGAAATCTGGTGGCCAACGTGCTGCAGGCCGAGGCTTGGTACCAGCCGGCGCTCAAGAAGATCCCGCCCGGCGAGCAGATCGTCACCGTGTGCGCGCTGCCGCTCTATCACATCTTCGGCTTCAACACGAACATGATGCTGGGCATGCGCATGGGCGGCTGCAACATCCTGATCGCCAACCCGCGCGACATTGCGGGCGTGCTCAAAGAGCTGTCGCAGCACCGGTTCCACAGTTTTCCGGCCGTCAACACGCTGTTCAACGCGCTGGCCAACCATGCCGACTTCGACAAGGTCGACTGGAGCAGCCTGAAGATCAGCGTCGGCGGCGGCATGGCCGTGCAGCAGGCCACCGCCCGGCTGTGGCTCGAAAAGACCGGCTGCCCGATCTGCGAAGGTTATGGCCTGTCCGAGACCAGCCCATCGGCCACCTGCAACCCGGTCGACTCCACCGCCTACAGCGGCAACATCGGCCTGCCCATGCCCAGCACCGAGCTGACGCTGCTCGACGACGATGGCCACGAGGTGCCGCTGGGCACGCCGGGCGAGATCGCGATCCGCGGGCCGCAGGTGATGGCCGGCTACTGGCAGCGCCCGGACGAAACCGCCAAGGTCATGACCGCCGATGGCTTCTTCCGCAGCGGGGACATCGGCGTGGTCGACGAACGGGGTTACTTCAAGATCGTGGACCGCAAGAAGGACATGATCCTGGTCAGCGGTTTCAACGTCTACCCGAACGAGGTCGAGGATGTGATCACGCAGATGCCAGGCGTGCTCGAGTGCGCCGCAGTCGGTGTGCCCGACGCGAAGGCCGGCGAAGCGGTAAAGGTGGTGGTGGTCAAGAAGGATCCGTCGCTCACCGAAGCCGACATCCGCGCCTTCTGCGAAGCCAACCTCACGGGCTACAAGCGGCCCAGGATCATCGAGTTCCGCACCGACCTGCCGAAGACACCGGTGGGCAAGGTCCTTCGGCGCGAACTGCGCGGCTGAGCGGCTGAGCGGTCGACTCGCCGTCTGGCCCCGGCCGGCCCCGATCAAGCGGTCGCGCCCAGCCGCCGGACGACGCGCACCGGCTCGGCTTGCACGGCGGCGCGCGACTTCTGCGATTCACGGGTAGGGCGCAGGCTCAGCCACACAATCAGCCATGCTTCGCCTCTTTGTCGACGCCGCGATGGCCGCAGGCCAGACCCTGGACCTGCCTCCCGGCCCCGCTCGCCACGCCCAGGTGCGACGCCTGCAGCCGGGCGATACCCTGCTGCTGTTCAACGGTCTGGGCGGCGAGTGGCGCTCGCAGGTGCTGGCCATGGGCCGCAGCGTGGTGCAGGTTCGTCTGCTGGGTCATGACGCGGTCGACCGCGAGCTGCCGCTGGCGGTGACGCTGGCCGTGGGCATGCCGGCCAATGAACGCATGGACTGGCTGCTGGAGAAGGCCACCGAGTTGGGTGCATCCGCCGTCCAGCCGCTGCTGTGCGAACGCTCGGTGCTGCGCCTGGACGGTGAACGCGCCGTGCGCAAGCGCGAGCATTGGCAGGCGCAGACGGTGGCCGCCGCGGAGCAGTGCGCTCGCACGCGCGTGCCGGAGGTGCGACCGCTTCGGCGCCTGGCCGACTGGTTGCGCGCGGGCGATCTGCCGGCCACGCGCTGGCTGCTCAGCCCGCTGGCCACTTGCCCGCTGCAGCGCCCGCCGCCGGCGCAGCCGCTGGTCGTGCTGAGTGGACCCGAAGGCGGCTTGACGGCCGACGAAGAGGCGGCGGCGAGCGCGGCAGGGTTTAGCGCCGTGCAGCTGGGCCCGCGGATACTGCGCGCCGAAACGGCACCGCTGGTTGCACTGGCCTGGCTGGGCCTGCAAGGCGTTGCATGAAGCACGCCGAATACCTGCAGCACGACGCCATCGCGCTGGCCGAGCGCGTGCGCCGCGGCGACCTGCAGCCGGGCGAACTGCTTGATCTCGCGCTGGCGCAACTGGCACGGGTGCAGCCGCAGGTCAACCCGGTGGCGCGGCTGATGGAGTCGCAGGCGCGCTCGCAGATCGCGCAAGGCCTGTCGGGCCCGTTGGCCGGTGTGCCCTGGCTGCTCAAGGATGGCCTGCAGGACTACGCCGGCGTGCCCACCGGTCTGGGCAGCCGCTCGATGCAGCACGTGATCCCGCAACGGCATGCCGCAACCACGCGGCGCTTCCTCGACGCCGGCCTGGTGATCTTCGGCAAGAGCAACCTGCCTGAGATGGGCCTCAAGGGCACCAGCGATTCCGCGCTGCACGGCCCGGTCAGCAACCCCTGGGACCTGACGCGCAATGCCGGCGGGTCGAGCGGCGGCGCCGCGGCTGCGGTGGCCGCCGGCGTGCTGCCGATGGCGGCCGGCAGCGACGGCGGTGGCTCGCTGCGCATCCCTGCCGCCTGCTGCGGGCTGTTCACGCTCAAGCCCTCGCGCGGGCGCATCTCCGAGGCGCCGCAATTCGGCGAGGTGTGGTTCGGCGCCTGCACGCATGGCGTGATCTCGCGCAGCGTGCGCGACAGCGCACTGGCGCTCGACCTGCTGTGCGGCCCCGAGCCGGGCGACCCCTTCGTCAGCGCAGCGCCGGCCGAACCCTTTGCCCGCGCCGCCGCACGTCAGCCACGGCGCCTGCGCATCGGTTACACGGCCGCGTCACCGATCGGCTCCCTGGTCCAGGCCGAAGCGGTGGCGGCGGTCGATGGCGCGGTCACCCTGCTGCGCCGCCTGGGGCACGAGGTCGAGCCGGCGGCGCCGGCGTTCGACGGCCGGGCGCTGGCGCGCGCGTACCTTTGCGTATACCTGGGTCAGGTGCCGGCCGAAGTGGCGCTGGCGCGCGCGCGCGGTGCGAAACGGCGCGACTTCGAACTGCTGACGCGCGCGCTGGCGGTGCTCGGCCGTGCCACATCGGCCGCCACGCTCAGCACCGAGCTGCTGCGCTGGAACGACTTTGCGCGTGCGCTGGGCGAGTTTCACCAGCGCTACGACCTGCTGCTCACGCCGGCCATGGCCGGTCCGCCGCTGCACCACGGCGCCACCGACCTGCCGCCGTGGCAGGCGCGTGCGCTCGAAGTCGTGGTGTCGAGCGGGCTGCTGGCCCTGCTGGCACGCAGCGGAATGATCGGCGGCGTGGTCGAATCCATCGCCAGCGACAACCTGGCGCCGGTGCCCTTTACACAACTGGCCAACCTGACCGGCACGCCCGCCATGAGCGTGCCGCTGCACTGGACAGCTGATGGCCTGCCGCTGGGCGTGCAGTTCGTCGGCCGCATGGGCGACGAAGCTACGTTGCTGCAACTGGCCACGCAACTGGAGCAGGCAGCACCCTGGTTCGACCACCTGGCGCCGTTGGCACGGGCTTTGCCGACAGCGCTTTGATCGCGCTGCCTGGACCGGTCAGTATCGGTCTTTCGTATGCCCTGAGAACGCGCATCATGGGCTTGTTTGATTCGGTGATCGGCGCCTTCGGCCAGGCTCGGCAACGACGCCGCCGGCGGCGGTCTCGGCGGCCGAACCTGCGGCTGAAACCAACTGTTACACCTGTTCCCGTTCGCTTGATGGCGGACAAGCCACGACAGGCCTAAGGTCACCGACCGGGTGGACGACGCAGGGGGATCCTGATGCGCAAGACCATGCCCTTGATCGGGGCCCTCGCGGCAGCCCTGTTGTCTGTGACGCCGGCGTCGGCCCTGCAATCGGTGCTGGTTGGCAGTGGTTACGTGCAGCCGCTGTACCTCACTGCGCCGGCAGGCGACAGCCGACTCTTCGTTGTCGAAAAGGGCGGCCGTATCCGCCTGCAGCAGGGCGCCAGCGTCAGCACCTATCTCGACCTCAGTGCGCAGGTGGATGCGGCGGGCGAACGCGGCCTGCTCGGCATGGCCTTCGATCCCGACTTTGCGACCAACGGTCGCTTCTACGTCAACTACATCGACCTGACCACGAAGAACACCGTCGTCGCCAGCTACACCGCGACTTCGGCCGGCGCCGCAACGGCCAACCCGGCCAGTGCGCGAGTCGTGCTCAGCGTGGCGCAGCCTGCGGGCCTGAGCAACCACAAGGCGGGCTGGATCGGCTTCAGCGCGGCCGACCCCGGCCGGCTCTACATCGCCACCGGCGACGGCGGCAGCGCCAACGACCCCGGCAACCGGGCCCAGAACCTGGCTGACAACCTCGGCAAGATGCTGCGCGTGGTGCCGCTGCCCGGTGGCGGTTACACGGTGCCGGCAGACAACCCGTTTGCCGGGCAGGCCGGCAACGACGAGATCTGGGCCTATGGTCTGCGCAATCCGTTTCGCAACAGCTTCGACCGCCTGACGGGTGACTTGTGGATCGGCGACGTGGGCCAGGGCCTGCGCGAAGAGATCGACTTCGCCGCCGCCGGCACAGCCGCTGGTGTCAACTATGGTTGGCGTGCGCGCGAGGGCCGCGTCGACAACCCTGGTGTGAGCGACCCGGCACCTCCCTCAGCCATCGGCCCCTTGTTCGACTACGCGCATGGGACGCTGGGCGCGTCGATAATCGGTGGCTACGTCTATCGCGGCAGCGGCGAGCCGGCACTCGACGGCACCTACCTGTTCGGTGACTTCGTCTCCGGTCGCATTTTCAGCCTGCGCGAAGTCAACGGCGTGGCAGTCGGTTTCACCGACCGTACGGCCGAACTGGGCACGCCGTTTGGCGGCTCGACTCTGGCTTCGTTCGGTGAAGACGGCTTTGGCAACGTCTACGCCGTCGGTTTGAACGGCAACATCTTCCGCATTGCCAGCGCAGTGCCCGAACCCGGACCGTGGGCGCTGTTGGCCGCTGGCGTGGCGGTCGTCGGTTGGCGCTTGCGCAGCGCACGGGTGCTGGCGCGCGGCCCTTGAATGCAAACGCGATGACCTGACCGAGCCCGCTGTCGGCGCGCGCGTTGCGCCGGCTGTCTGCCGCGCGCCGGTCAGGGCTTGACGTACGCGAAGCCCTGCTTTTGCAGCTTGGTCAGCCGCACCACGCCCGACGGCGTGAAGTCGGCCTCCTGGATGAACTGCTCCTTCTTCAGGTTGCGGTTCTTCAGCGTGATCTCGCAGATCTCGAACCTGACCCCGCGTGCGTGCAGCGCCGACACCGCGGCGGCGAAGTTGTTGTCGTTGCGGTCCTTCATGCCTTCGAGCAGGAAGTCCACCCCGAGGGCATGCGTGACCACCGTGACCTTGGCGCTGGGGTCGGTGTCGATGTGGTTGCGGATATTGCGCAAGGCCTTCAGGGCCTGCGTCGCGCTGTCGTCGATGTGATAGACCACCGTGTCCTGTGCCCAGGCGCCCAGGCAGGCGAGCGTCAACACGGTGGCAGGGAACAGCTTGTCGAGTTTCATCGTGATCTCCAGCAAGTAAAGCGGCGTCGATGCCGGCGCATAGCAGCCCATCAAGTGTGCGCCACGGCGGCCAGTCCGTGCCACCGTCCGCGCGGGTCCGTACTACCCAGATGGGCTATGGGCCATCACCCGTTGCGGGAATAGACGGCCCCGGGGGTGACAGCCGCTAATGCACGCTGCTGCAGGCGCCTTCGGCGCCAGGAGAAACGCATGAAATTCGACCAGGAATTCGACGCTTCGGGGCTGGCCTGCCCGCTGCCCATCGTCAAGACCAAGAAGTCGCTGGCCGCCATGACCCAGGGCCAGATCTTGCGCGTGGTGGCCACCGACCCCGGTTCGGTGTCCGACATGCAGGCCTTTGCCGAACAGACCGGCAACCCGCTGCTGTCGTCGGGCGAAGAGGGCGGCAAGTACGTCTTCTTCCTGAAGAAGGGCTGAGAGGCTCAGAGGCTGCACCGCCCGAGCCTGCGGCCCACGGCCGCGGCGTGAGCTCTCGGCACCGTTACGTGCCCTGTCACCGGAGACCACTTTCCATGGCCACCAAGAAGATGGCGATCATCGCCACCAAGGGCGCGCTCGACATGGCGTACCCGCCGCTGATCCTGGCTTCCACCGCCGCCGCGCTGGGCTGGGAAGTGCAGATCTTCTTCACCTTCTACGGGCTGCAACTGCTGCGCAAGGACTTGAGCGGGATCGCCATCAGCCCGATCGGCAACCCTGCGCTGCCGATGCCGATGCCGATGCCGGTGGTGGTGTCGATGTTGCCCGGCATGCAAGCGATGGCGACGTCGATGATGAAAGCCAAGATGAAGAAGAAGGGCGTGGCGTCGCTGGAAGAGTTGCGCGACCTGTGCCTCGAAGCCGAAGTGAAGTTCATCGCCTGCCAGATGACGGTCGACCTGTTCGACTTCTCCAAGGCCGATTTCATCGGCGGCATCGAATACGGCGGCGCCGCCACGTTCATGAAGTTCGCCGGCGAGACCGACGTCTGCCTGTTCATCTAGGGCACATCATGGCTGCCGATCCATCCACCCTGGTGATCGGGGGCGGGTTCACGCTGGCTCTGGTGTTCGGCTTCGTGGCGTCGAAGTCCAACTTCTGCACCATGGGTGCACTGTCGGACATCGTCAACATGGGCCACTGGGGCCGCATGCGGATGTGGCTGCTGGCCGTGGCCGTGGCCATGGTGGGCACCGCCGTGCTGGTGGCTGCGGGCCTGATCGATGTGTCGAAGGCGGTGTTCGCCCGGCCGGTGCTGCCGTGGCTGTCGCTGCTGGTGGGCGGGCTGCTCTTCGGCGTGGGCATGACGCTGGCCGGCGGCTGCGCCAACAAGAACCTGGTGCGCATGGGCGGCGGCAGCCTGCGCTCACTGGTGGTGCTGGCCTTTCTGGCGCTGTCGGCCTACATGACGCTCAAGGGCCTGTTCGGCCAATGGCGGGGCGTCGTTCCTGGACCCGGTGAACATCAACTTCAGTCAACGCGGCTGGCCCGATCTGCGCCTGGCCACGGTGCTGGCGCGGGCGACCGGCATGGACGCCACCGTTGCCGGTGTGGCCCTGGCCGTGGGGGTTGCGCTGGCGCTGGCGGCGTGGGTCTTCAAGGACAAGCGCTTTCGCGCCAACCGCACGCAGATCGTCGGCGGCACGCTGCTCGGCCTGCTGATCGTCGGCGCCTGGTACGTCAGCGGCCACCTCGGCTACGGCGAGAGCCCCGAGACGCTGGAAACCGTGTTCTTCGCCACCAACACGCGCACCATCGAGTCCTTCAGCTTCGTCGCGCCGATGGCCTTCGGGCTCGAACTGCTGCTGTTGTGGACCGACAAGTCGCTGCACCTGACGATGGGCATCGCCAGCGCGGTCGGCGTGGCGCTGGGCTCGGCCGCACACGCCTTGTCGAGCGGCAGCTTCCGCTGGGAGGGCTTTGCCAACTTCGACGACCTGCGCCGCCAGCTCATCGGCGCGATGCTGATGGGCTTTGGCGGCGTCACGGCACTGGGCTGCACGGTGGGCCAGGGCATGTCGGGCCTGTCGACGCTGGCGGTCGGTTCATTCATCGCCGTGGCCGGCATCGTGAGCGGCTCGGTGGCCATGTTGAAGGTCATGCTCTGGAAGGCTGAGAACGAATGAAGCCGCGGCCTCGTGCTCGTGCTGCTGGTCGCTGCAGCCGCAGCGGCCGTGCAGGCACAACCGGCCGCGCCGTAGCCGCGCCGGGGTGCGTCAGCGCACCGCGGCCGGAGCCTGCAGCCTGGCCAGTTCGGCCTCCAGCACACGCAGCCGGTTGTTCAGGCTGCCAATCTGCCCGTTGAGTGCACCGACGTTGACGAACACCTCGTTGTTGGCGGGTGCCGACAGCACGCCAGCGTAGCCCAGCCAGGACGGTTCATAGACCTTCACGTTGCTGAAGCCCAGCTCGCGCAGCACCACGGCCGTTTCCGACGCGCGCACGCCGCTCTGGCAGTACACCACCGTCTCCTTGCTCGGGTCGAGCCTGGCGTACAGCGACTTGAGGTCGTTCACGGGCCGCAGCGACATGCCGTCGCGACTGCTCGTCTGCCGCGATCCGAGCTTGACCGCGCTGGTCGGATCGACCCAGTTGTCCTCGTAGGGGATGTTCACCGCACCGGTGATGTGGCCGCCGCGGATGGCGCGGATGTCCTCGCCGGAAAACTCCTTCGGCGTGCGCGTGTCGACGATCTGTGCGCCGCCGTTGCGCGCGCGGTCGATCACGTCCTGCGTCCACAGCGTGCCCACGCGCTCGGCCTGCAGTGAGCGCGCCACCGGCGGCAGTTTGGTGGCTTGCTTGCTGGTCGGCTTGCCCGCGGCCGTCCAGTCGTCGAGGCCGCCGTGGTAGACCTTGCCGTGGCGGCCGCCGTAGTACTCGAGCATGCGCGCCGCGAAGTAGGCGATGGCATCGCCCTTGGTCGAGTAGACGATCACGTCGTGCTCGAGGATGTCGATGCCGGCCTGCCCGAACAACTGGGCCGCCACGGCGGCTGACGGCGGGTCTTCGCGGTTGGGGTCGCGGAACAGGTCACCGGCGGCGCCGAAGTTGACCGCGCCGGCAATGTGGCCGTCGGCATAGTCGCGCGGGTTGCGCGCGTCCCATAGCACGGCGCCGCGCTGCAGCGCCTGTTCCACCGCCGCGGTGTCGACAATGAGCGACGGCGTCGAGCGCTGCGCCTGTGCAGTCAAAGCCAGCGTCAACGCCGCAGCGGCAGCCGCCGCGCGAATCAAGCGATGCAACATGTCAGGTTCCTTGGAAGTCCGTTTGCCGCCGCAGCATGAAGAGCGGCCCGTTCAGTGTCAAGAACCTGTTACTGCGGCCCGCGCAGGGCCGGCTTGAGCAGCATGTCTTCCTTCAGCACGTGGCTCAGCAACCACGAACGCAGCAGCTCGACCAGACGCTCGAACTCATCCGGCTTCGCGCCGGTAGCCTTGGCGGCCTCGATGTCGGCGCGAATCTTGACCAGTCGGGCGCGCAACTCGCGATGGGCCCGGCGATGTTCCACCACGCGCCGGTAGCCGATCGACCGCATCAGGTTCTCTTCGCGCTCGAAGTGCTCATGCGTGTAAAGGGTCAGCTGGTCCAGCGTGACCGCCAGCGCAACCTCCGCACCTGCGCCCTGCAACGTCCGTTCGACGCTGTTGATGAGGTCGATCAACTGCTGGTGGTCAGCATCGATCATGTCGTGACCGACCGCCATCGCCGGGCGCTTCCGCAGAGTGACCCGAATGGCGCAACAGCAGGTGTCCGATTTCATGCGCGATCACCATTCC
>JANOJJ010000293.1:0-11869 GCA_031408155.1 Rubrivivax sp. | reverse complement strand
AGTGGGCGCAATTTGCCAGCCGCACCGTGCCCGACCTGGAAGTGGCGTTTGCCGGTCGGGGCATCACGCCCGCGGCGCGTGAACAGCTGACCCGATTGCGCCGCACCGACGACGAGTTTCGCTTCAAGCTGTTCGACGCGTCCGGCAAAATGCTGCTGTTGTCGGACGACCTCGACCAGGCCGTGCTGCCGTCCAGTTATCCAGCCACCGACGGCATGGGGTACATCAATACCCCGCAAGATCTGTCCAACACCCCGTTTCGCGACCAAGTGCTGGCCGGCAAGTCCCACGTCCAACTCAAGCGCGCGAACCGGCCCGATCGCCCGGCGGTGTACAGCGAGGCCTATGTGCCGGTCCAGCGCGACGGCAAGGTGTTGGGCGTGGTCGAGGTGTACGTCGACCAGACCCATCCCGCCGGTGTTACCGAACGCTCGTTCACCCGGGTGGCAGGCGCCGTGGCGGTCCTGTTGCTGGTGTTGCTGGCGATCGCCAGCTACCAGTTCTGGAGTCGCCTGCGCCCGTCGCTGCGCCAGGCCGAGACCCGGGTGCGCTACATGGCGCACCATGACGTGCTCAGCGGCGCGCTCAACCGCGCCAGTTTCAACGAGGTGCTCGAGCAGGCCGCCTGGCGGCGGGCCGAGGGCGGGCCGGCTTTTTCGTTGTTGTGCATCGATCTGGACCATTTCAAGGAAGTCAACGATTCGCTCGGGCACGCCGCCGGTGACGAAGTGCTGCGCGTCGCCACGCAACGCCTGAAGGCCTGTGTGCGCGAGGGCGACCAGGTGGCACGTCTGGGTGGCGACGAGTTTGCGATCGTTTTGCTGGGTGTGGCCAGTGTCGCAACGGTCACGCCGCTGGCCCAGCGCATCGTCGTCGCGCTGGCCCAAAGTTATGACCTGGCCGACCAGCGCGTGCGGTGCGGCGGCAGTGTCGGTGTCGCGATCCATGGCTTGGACGCGACCGACCCGGATGACTTGCTCGGCAAGGCCGATATGGCGCTGTACCGCGCCAAGGCCAAAGGCCGCGGAACCTTCAGTTTTTACGACGTCGCGATGGACCAGCAAATGCAGGCCCGGCGTGAACTGACGCGTGACCTCAGCGATGCCATCGCGGCCAACCAGATGTCGCTGCACTACCAGCCGCTGTACGGCCGCGACGGGCGCACGCTGATTGGCTATGAGGCGTTGTTGCGCTGGCAGCACCCCAAGCGCGGCAATATTGCGCCGGTCGAGTTCATCGCGCTGGCCGAGGAAACCGGGGCGATCGACGCCATCGGCTTGTGGGTGCTGCGCCGCGCCTGCAACGAGGCAGCTAACTGGCCCGCGCCGCTGACCGTGGCGGTCAACCTGTCGGCGCTGCAGTTCGCCAGCGACAACCTGGTGCAACAGGTCGCGCAGGCGCTTTCGGACGCCGGTCTGGCGCCCGAGCGGTTGGAGTTGGAGATCACCGAGTCGCTGTTGATGAAGAACACCGACCAGGTAATGGGTGTGTTGCGCGCCCTGTCGGCGCTGGGCGTGTCGATCGCGTTGGACGATTTCGGCACCGGTTATTCGAGCCTGGCCTACGTGTGGCGTTTTCCGTTCAACAAGATCAAGATCGACCGGGCTTTCACGCACAACCTCGGCCACGATGCGAAGGTCGGCGTGATCGTGCAATCGATCATCTCGCTGGCACATTCGCTCGACATTCGAGTCAACGCCGAAGGCGTCGAAACCCCGAGCCAGATGGCTGCATTGCAGGACCGCGGCTGCGACGAGTTGCAGGGTTTCCTGCTTGGCCACCCCTTGCCGGGTGAAGCCCTGAGCCATGCCGGACGGGTTGACGCGCCAGACGGCGCCACCCGTCGGGCAGAACCGCGCGAGTCGTTGTTTGCTGCGATGCCGATGGACTTGCCATCGAACCGTCCCGGGCCGATGACTTGATGGCACCCGCCGACGCACGGCTGCGGCGAGTCTAGTGCCGCTGGCGTGGTGGGGTTGCACGTCCAAACGCCACGTCAGGACGGTCGCAGCCTGGTCGTTCGATTCCGATCTCGACCACCGTTTGCCCGGGCGCACTGCGCAGGCGCAGCGTCACGCCGATCGCGCTGGCCCGGTTCTGCATCGACGCCAACCCGTTGCGTTTTGGCTCGGTCACATCAAGGCCGCTGCCGTTGTCGGTGATCTGCAACTGAACGCCACGACCGTGCGCGCCGACCCGGCGCGCGGCGACCCACCACGGCAAGGTCATTCCCGGCTTTGGCCACCACTTCCATCCGGTCGATCCGGTCGATCCGCGCAGCGCGCCGCTGCTCACCCTGGTCGACGAGGCGGCGCGACAGGGTGCGGTGGGCGGGCGCTATGCGGCAATCGGCCGCGCGGTGCAAGCGTGGCTGCGCCGGCGCCGTCAGCCGACGACGACTTCGCTGATCTGCAGCACCGGGCTCAAGTCCGTGTAATTCGCGATGTCGCCCATGATCTCCTGCGCATGGGGGCCGAAGCCGGCCTGGAAGGCCTCGACCGAGTCGCAGTAGATGTGGCACAAGCCGACGTAAGGCGCGGGCGAGCCGGGCACGCCGCCGGCCAGGCCCTTATCCACCGTGTAGCGCAGGCAGGCGCTGCCCATGCGGGCCTGCAGCATCGGCATATGCTTGTCGCGGTAGTAGTCGTGGTCGAACCTTGCCCCGGGGGTGTTGGGGTACATCACGCTGACTTTGATCATGCTGTGTCTCCTGGATTGGGTCTTGCCGCGTTCGGCGCCGCCAGGCGCTCGACGCCCGCCAGTGTGCCCGCCACCGCGCGGTGCGGCTACTGTGCCGACTACCGAGTGCGCTGGTCGACCCTCTCGCGCAGCCGCAGGCGCAGCCCGACCGGCGTCATCGTGAACGACAGCCGTTCTTGCAGCGGCAGGCCGCGCGGGCCCGGCAGGTCTTCGGCGCGGCGCAAGGGGCCGGCGCTCAAGGCCGGATCACCGGGTCGGGTTGCACGCTCGCCTGGCCGATGCCGCTGGCGCCGCCGGTGATCACGGCGGCCTTGCCTTCGAGCGAATTCATCGACGATCTCCCGCCCACCGGAGTTGCAGCGGCGAGGATGCCCCAGTCCGCGCCTGGCGCGGGCCGGGAATCCTCGCTTGCTTGGCAGCTCGCCCGCGCTGCGCCCCTAACGCCGTCCCGCCTTGTGCACACGCACCTCGCCGGCGCGCGTGAATGGGTCTTCGTTACCGAAGTCGTCGACCGCAGCCACTTCGAGCCGGTACGACCGACCGGCCGCCTTGGCTGCGAAGCTCACTGCCATCTGCAGGGTCACGCTCGGCCCGGTGGGGCCGCTGCCGAGCACGCTGCTGCCCGCCAGGTGCAGCCGCGCCAGCCGCGTGCCTAGCACCGCCGGGCTGCCTGGCAAGTCGGCTGCCGAGCACACCACGCCGTGCCGCCTGCCGTGGTCGGCCTTGTCTTCGTGGTCGTCAATCTCGTCGTCGTCGGCGTCGTGGCCTCTGGCCTTGCTGCGGCACAGGCTGAAGGTGTTGCTGGCCTCGTCCCAGCGCGTCCACAGAGCAATCTTCCTGCCGTCGCGGACGCGGAAGTCGATCGACTTCAGGTTGCGCCATACCAGGTTCGGCGGCACCGTCCAGTCGAGCGAATAGACGATCTGCTCGCCGGGGCGCACGACCTCGTCGTCCGGGCTCAGGTCGAAGCCGCCGATGCCCAGCGTGGTGTCCATGATCGTCGCGCGGCCGGACGCATCGGCGAGCGTGGCGTTCAGCGCGTTGGACAGGTCGACGAAGAAGGTCTCGTCGGGTTCGCTCACCTGGTCGCTGAAGATGGTCACGCTGATGGTGCCCGCCAGGGCTTGTGCGGGAATCGTCAGCGTGCCGCTGCGGCCGACGTAGTCGCCGGCGCAGGCGAACGGGGCACACGACGTGCTCGTCCTCGCCGTGCCGTTGCGCGTGGCGAAGTTCACCGTGGTGGCCAGCGCACTCGGTTGGTCCAGGCTGACCTTGAAGTTCACCACCTTGCTGCCCAGCAGCGGCTCGCTGGTGGTGATGCTGTTGATCGACATGGTCGGCGTGCCGTCGTCGTTGCGGATGGTGCCGATGGCCGCGCAGGATTCCGGGAGGCAGACGGCGCCGGTCAGGTTGCCCAGGGTGACCAGGATGTGCTGGTCCGGCTCGACGACCGCGTCGCTGCAGATGCGGATATTGACGCTGAGCGTTCCGTTGGGCGTGTTCGGCGGGATCGTGAACGGCACGTTGCTGAACTGCTCGAAGTCCACGCCCGGGCCGCAGACCGCGGCGCCGGTGGCCGGGTTGAAGCCGCCGCCGGGACCCAGCGGCAGCGCCGACACCAGCCCGGTCACGGTGGTCTGCGGCAGGCCGATGAACGCGACGGGCAGCACCAGGATGCGCGTGCCGACATTGCCTTCGAAGGTGCTGGCCGACTGCACGACCATCACCGGGGCGGGCTGCGCCGCGGCCACGCCGGGCAACAGCGCCGCGACGAGCGCGACCGTGCAGGCGCCGGCCCGGGCCCGCATGGCGCGCCGCCGCGTCATCGCCACGCGGCCGGGCGGCCCGCACTCGGACACCGGTGATCGGAATTGAATGCTGTGCATGTGTCTTCCCCTCAGGTGAAACGGCCTCAACAATACCGCATCGAATCAACGCGCGGCATGACGCGCCACCCCGCCCCGCCCTAGCGCAGCCGCTGCGGCACGTTTCCGACGAGAAAGCGCTTGAGTTCGAGCGCATCGTCGAACTCGCGCCGTTCACCGGTGCGCAGGTCCTGCACCAGGAAACGCCGCTCGCCATGCTCGTGCGTGACGCGCAGCAGGTAGCTGCGCAGTTGCCGTCGAGGCGAGATCGAAGTGGTCACGCCGCCACCTTAGAACGCTGGCGTCAATGCAGCGTCAATGCGGCTTCGATGCGGCGTCAAAGCGCGGCGCCGGCGGGCTCGCCGATGTGTGGCACGGGGTCGATGCCGCGCGCCGCCATCGCGGCGCTGAGCTCGCGGTGCAACCAGGGGTCGATCGGCATCTGCGGCTTCAGATAGCGCAGCGCGCGCTCGACCTGCGCGCCGTTGCCGTGGCGCAGCACGGCCTTGGCGGCCGCAGCATGGGCGACGTAGATGTCGGTCGAGTCGAAGGCGCCGAGCAGCTGCTCGACCCTCGTCTCGGCCAGCGCGCCGCGCTCGGCGATGCCGGCGTCCATCTCGATCAGGCGGGCCTGCGCGATCACCGCGAGCGTCGGATCGGCGCCGGCCGCGAGCTGCTCGCACAGGCGCGACGCCTGCTCGATCCGACCGAGTTCGCGCAGCGACCACGCCAGGTTGTTGCGCAGGGTTGGCGTGCTGTCGTACTCGCCCAATGCCAGGGCCTCTTCGGCCACCGCCACCGCCTCGTCGTTGCGGCCCAGCGCCGACAAGCCCCAGAGCAGGTTGATGGCAGCCTCGACCTGTGCGTAGCGGGCGTTCATGCGCCCGCCCAGCCGGTATGCCTCCTGCAGCAGCACCAGGCCGCGCGGCCCCTGTCCGAGCTCGCCGTAGGCGCTGCCCAGGCTGATCAACACCTGCAGCAGCTCGTGGCCGGGCGGCAGCTGGCGAAGCTGCGCGCAGCGCTGCTCCAGCGTGTCGACGACGTCGGCCACGCGGCCCATCAGCTGTGCGACACGCGCCTGCTCGAGGATCAGCCCTTCGTGCCCGGGGTCGCAGGCGGCGGCTTGCTGCAGCGCCTGGTGGGCCTCCTCGAGGCGGCCCTGCTGCATGCGCAGCTCGCAGATCACCAGGAAGGCCCCGGCACGGTCCTGCGGCGCCGCCACTTCGTCCAGCGCCTCCAGCGCGTCGGCTTCGGCCTCCGCGGGCTCGGCGCGTTCGAGCCGGATGCGCGAGCGCACCACCCGCAGCCGGGCGCGAGCGGCGCTGTCGCGCACGCGCTGCAGCGCCTGGGTGGTGAGCGCCAGCGCGTCGGCTTGCAGCCCCGCCTGGCGCAGCGTCGCGGTGGCCGCCACGGTGGCGTGCACGGCCTGCGCCTCGTTACCAGCGGCCCACCAATGCGCTGCAATCTGCTCGCTGCGCAGCACGCCGGCGAAGTGGCGCGCCACGCCGGAATGCAGCACCGCACGCAGCGACTCGGGCAGCGCACGCTCGACGCTCTGGCGCACCAGGTCATGAGCAAAGAAGGGGCCGCGCAACAACCCATGTGCCTGCAACTCGGCGATCGCGTTCGCCGCGTGCCAGGGCGAACATTCGGCTGCGGCGGCCAGCGGCTCGACCGCACGCGCATCGCCGGCCACTGCGATCACCGTCAGCACACGGCGCGTGCCCTCGGGCAGGGCCAGCACGCGGCGGCGCACCAGGTCGGCCGCGCGCGACGGGATCTGCAGCTCCGAGTAGTCGGTGGTGATCTGGTCGAGCGCGCTGGCCCAGCCGCCCTGCTCGGCGACCAGGCGGCCGCTCTCGAACAGCGCGCGCAAGGTCTGCAGCACGAAGAACGCATTGCCTCCGGTGCGCCGGTGCAGCCAGGCGCCGAACAGCGCCGGCGCCGCGTCGGCCTGGCTGATGGTGGCCAGCAGCTCGAGCAGTTCGATTGCCGACAGCGGCTCGAGCGCGATGCGCTCATAGCCCGGTCCGGCGTCGAGCGTGTCGAGCAGGGCCTGCAGGCCGGCATGCAGCTCGTCGCTGCGATAGGCCAGGCGCAACGGCACGGCGGCACGCCGGCCGAGCAGGCCGACCAGCTCGCAGGTCGCACCATCGGCCCATTGCAGGTCGTCGAACACGACCACGCTGCCGCACGACTCGAGCAGCTGCGCCAGCGCCAGCAGCAGGCGCGGCTTGGCCGTCGCGGGGTCGGCCGGCGGCACCTGCTCGTCCGCCAGCAGCGCCGGCACCAGGGTGCCCAGGTCGCGCCGCCACGCGCCCAGCTCGGGCAAGGCCTCGCGCTGGTCGACGAGCCAATCTGCGACTGCGCCGAACGGCACCTCGGCGAGCCCCTCGCGGCAGGCGATCCAGCAAGCACGCGGCAACGCTTCTTCGAGCAGGCGTGTCTTGCCCACGCCGGGCTCGCCGGCGACGACCACGACACGCAGCGCGCCATTGCGAAGCCGCTCGCGCTCAGCCGTGCGACCGACCAGGCGCGGGGGGTGCAGCACGCCGCGCGGCACACCGGCGGCGGCCGGCCGCGGTGGGGCTGGCGGCGCGGCGCCGGGCTCCCGCAAGGCACGCGCCAGGGCCTGGGTCTGCGCCGCCGGTTGCAGTTGCAGGTCCTCTTGCAGCGCGTTGCGCAGCCGCTCGTACTGGGCCAGTGCGGCCTCGCGGCAGCCGGCGCCGGCGGCCACGCGCAGCAGTGCCTGCACGGCGTCGTCGGTCGGCGTGTCGCCACGTTCCAGCAGGCGCAGCAAGGTCTGCGCCGCCAAGCCGCCCCGGCCCGAGAGCTCGTGCTGCAACGCGGCCTTCAGCGCCGCGTCGCGCCAACTGTCGGCCAGTGCCGAGCGTTCGACGCGGGCCCATTCGTCGAGCAGCGAGAAGCCACGGAACGACCAGCTCTGCAGCAGCGGTCCGCCCTGCAGGTCGAGCGCGCGCGCCCAGTCGGCGCGGCCGATCGCGCGCCGGAACTCGGCCACGTCGGTCGGCAGCCGCAGGCGCACGCGGTGCGGAGCGGCCTCGAACGTTTGCGGAACCGCCCACGCGGACAGCAGGGCACGCGCGCGGTGCAGGTTGGCGCGCAGGTTGTGCAAGCCCTCGCTGTCGCTGCGCTGCGGCCAGAACAGCCCGACCAGCGCGTCGCGCCCGATCCAGTCGCCGTGCAACGCGAGGTGGGCGAGCAGATAGCCCGGCAGCGTGTCGGGCAGATCGAACTCACGCCCGGGCCTGCGCCAGCAGGCCGTGCCGAACAGCTGCAAGCACCCCTGGACCTGCATCGCGAACCCTCCACGTCGGCCAGCGGCCGCGTGGGCGGCGCGGCAGCCTGCACCGGGCCTGATACTGCAGGCTCACTTCAGGAGTATGCGTGAGCGCCACACTCCACCCCGCCGTTGCGGTCACGCTGACGCGTTGGCACACCATGATCGAAGAGGCCGACCTCGGCGACCTGGCCGCGCTGGTGCACCCGCAGGCCCGCTTTCGCTCGCCGATGGCCTTCAAGCCCTACGAAAGCGCCGCGGCCGTGGTCTTCATCCTGCGCACCGTATTCGGCGTGCTGCGTGAGTTCCGCTACGAACGTCAGCTGTTCTCCGAAGACGGGCTGAACGTGGTGCTCGAATTCAGCGCCGAGGTCGGCGGCAAGCAGCTCAAGGGCATCGACCTGATCCGCTTCGACGAGCAGGGCCTGATCGTCGAGTTCGAGGTGATGGTGCGTCCGCTGAACGCCCTGCTGGCGCTGGGCGAGGAGATGGGCCGCCGCGTGGCCAGCGTGCTGCCGGCCTGGCAGGCCAAGACATGAAATGAATCCCCCCCGAAGCGCCTTCGGCGCCTCCCCCCCCAGGGGGGCTTCGCCAGTGGACCGGCGAAGCCGGACCCACGGCGTCTGCTTGGTGGCTGCTGGATTCATGCGTCGCGGGTGGAGCTTCGGCGCCATTGAGAACCGGGATCAGATCAACTTGCGCCCCAGCATGCCCGTGACCTTGCGCAGCAGCCACTTCGCCGTGTTGCCCGCCGCCAGCACGGTGGCCTGGTTCACCACACCCGGCACCACGATCACCGTGCCCTGCAGGCAGGCGCGGTAGCCGGCTTCGGCCACCTCGGCCACGTCGCCGACCATGACGGTGGGCAACTGGGCCAGGCGCGTGTTCTTCGCCGCCGCGCCGTGCAACATGCCGGTGGCGGTGATGCCCGGGCACAGCGCCGCCACCGTGACGCCGCTGCCCGCCAGCTCTTCGGCCAGCTCTTCGGCCAGCGACTCGGCCAGCGACAGCACGTAGGCCTTGCTGGCCGCGTAGCTGGCCAGCCCCGGCACCGGCTGGAACGAGGCGATCGAGGCCACGTTGAGCACGCGCCCGTGGCCACGCTCGACCATGCCGGGCAAGAATGCCCAGAGCAACGCCGTCAGGCCGGCGACGTTGAGCGCGATGAGCTGCTGGTGGCGCGCGGCGTCGATGTCGGTGAAGGCTCCTTGCTCGAGCACGCCGGCGTTGTTGACGAGCACATCGACCGTGCGCCGCTTGCGCCTGAGCGCAGCCGCCAGCGCCGCGGCGGCCGCGGGCTCGGCCAGATCGGCGGGCAGCACGTCGACGCGGGTACCGTGCTCGGCGCGCAATGCCATCGCCAGCGCGTTCAGTTTTCCGGCATTGCGCGCCACCAGCACCAGACGGTGGCCGTCGCGCGCAAAGCAGCGGGCCAGGCCTTCGCCGATGCCTGCCGACGCCCCCGTGACGAGGGCGGTCAGGTGGGCAGGGTCGGCCGCGGGCATGGCCGCCATAGTGTGCGCGCTTGACATGTCACCCATGGGTGACTATGGTGAAGTCACTTATTGGTGACTTGGAGTT
Source organism: Rubrivivax sp. (assembly GCA_031408155.1). GTDB lineage: Bacteria > Pseudomonadota > Gammaproteobacteria > Burkholderiales > Burkholderiaceae_C > Rubrivivax. Next base: position 2,422 of record JANOJJ010000293.1, on the reverse strand, counting down.
GACATGTTGCATCGACGTGCTTTCGTGCGCCTCGTGGGCGGTGGCGTGGTGTTGGCGGCCGGGGCCTCGATGGCCGGTTGTTCGAGCGAGATCCCGGCGCAGGCGATCACTGTCTGGCAGGGCCCGGGTGACGAGCCCGATCCGCGGCGCTGGATCCTGGGCCACGCAATCCTGGCGCCCCATTCGCACAACCTGCAGTCCTGGCTGGTCGACCTGCGCACGCCCGACGAGATCGTGCTGCGCTGCGACCTCGCTCGCCTGCTGCCCGAAACCGACCCGCACTCGCGCCAGATCATGATGAGCCACGGCACCTTCATCGAACTGCTCGACCTGGCGGCGCGCGAGCGCGGCCTGCGCGCCGAGATCTCGCTGTTTCCGCAAGGGCCGTTCGGGCCGCAGAAGATCGACCAGCGCCCGGTGGCCCGCATCCGCCTAGGCCCCGATTCATCGGTGGCGAAGGACCCTTTGTTCGCGCAGATCCTGCACCGGCACACCAACCGCAATCTCTACGACCCGGCACGCGAGCTGCCGGCGGCGGCCTGGCAGGCGATGGCCGCGGCCGTGGCGCCGCACGACCTGCGCTTGGGCCATGTCGGCGGCAACGAGGCACAGCGGCTGGCCCGCCACCGCGAGCTCGCCAACGAGGCCTGGAGGATCGAGATGCTGACACCGCGTGCGATGCTCGAAACGTTCAAGGTCTTGCGCGTGGGCGCCAGCGAGATCGTGCGCCACCGCGACGGCCTGTCGATCACCGACCCGATGGTGGTGGCGCTCGAGCGCCTGGGCCTGTTCGACCGCAGCAAGGCCCCGGCTCCCGACTCGATGGCCACCACCGGGCAGATCAAGGACTTCGCGAAGAAGATGGCGTCGACGCCGGCCTTCCTGTGGATGGTCAGCCAAGGCAACGAGCGGATCACGCAGGTCGACGCCGGCCGCGCCTACGCGCGCGTGCAGCTCGCGGCCACCGCCCAGGGCCTGGCGATGCAGCCGCTGCAGCAGGCCTTGCAGGAGTACCCCGAGCAGGCCGGGCCTCATGCGCAGGTCCACCGCCTGCTCGACGCACCGACGCCTGGCCACACGGTGCAGATGTGGGCGCGTGTCGGCTACGCCGCGCCGGTGCAGCCGGCGCCGCGGCGCGGCCTGGACGCCCATCTCGTGCGCGGGTGACCCCGATCCGACGCGACGGCGCGCGTTCGACCAAGGGCAGCGCGGCCGGCCCGCGCCCGCGCAACCGCACGGCCACCGAGGAACGCATCCTCGGCGCCGTCGGCGAGGTGCTGGCGCGCGACGGCTTCACCGGCATCGGCGTCAACGCCATCGCCAAGCAGGCCGGCGTGGACAAGGTGCTGATCTACCGCTACTTCGGCGGCCTGCCCGAGCTGCTGCGCGCCTGGGGCGGGAGCGGACGCTTCTGGCCGCGCGTGCAAGACCTGCTGGGCGACGAGCCCGACGCCTTGCTGGCGCTGCCGGCGGCGCAGCGCTACGCACGCTTCTTCGAGCACTTCATCGCCGAGCTGCGGCGCCGGCCGCTGACGCTGGAGATCCTCGCCGTCGAGGTGAACGAGCGCAACGAGCTCACCGCCATCCTCGAGGCCGAGCGCGAACAATGGGGCGCAGAGGCCGTGCGCGTGCTGGGCGGCACCGAATGGCACGGCCGGCCCCACCTGCAGGGCGTGACGCTGCTGCTGGTGGCCGGCGTGCAATACCTGCTGCTGCGCGCCCGCCGCATTCGGGTCTTCGGCGGCATCGACCTGCACAGCGACGCCGGCTGGACGCAGTTGACGCAGGCTATCCGGGTGCTGGCGCAGCAGATGTTCGAGGCGCCGCGTTCCTGACGACCGAGCTTAGCGCTGCGCGTCGAGCGCCTGGCGTAGCCAGGCCTTGGCAAAACGCTGTTCAGCGTCGATGGTCGACGCCGACAGCTGCATCACGGCCGCCCTCTCGTCGTAGGTGAGGCCGCCGAAGTAGTGCAGCTCGAGGATCTGCGCCTTGCGCAGTCGTCGCGCTGCCGACGACGTTGGTCCACAAGCGCGTGACGATGTCGTGCGGCGTCGTCGCCGGCCTCCCGCAGCGCCAGCGCGGCCAGGTCTTCGAAGCTCATGCCGCCGTCGGCGAAGGCCAAAGCGATGCCGGCGTAGCGTGCGTTGGCCACCGCGTCGCGGCCGAACACCGCGCCGAGCAGGCGCGCCACTTCGCGCCAACGATCACTTCCTGACCGAAAGGCATGATGGAGTGGTTCTGGAATGCCTACACGGCCAACCCGAAGCAACGCAAGGAGATCTACGCCTCGCCGCTGCTGGCGACGACCAACCAGCTGAAGGGGCTGCCGCCGGCCTTGGTGCAGTCCGCAGAAAAGGACGTGCTGCCTGACGAAGGCGAGGCCTATGCCCGCAACCTCGATGCCGCTGGCGTCACCGTGGTG
>JANOJJ010000288.1:0-2352 GCA_031408155.1 Rubrivivax sp. | reverse complement strand
CGTGGCGGCGGCCTCGGTGGCCGGCGGCGCGCTGGTGCTGCTGGCCATCCCCGAGCCCGCCGCCAGGCCCGCCGGCCGCGGCGCAGGGGTGCACCTGCGCGACCTGGCCAGCCTGTGGATCGACCGCCGTGTGCGCGCCTCGGTATTCGGCTATTTCGGTCACATGTGGGAGCTGTACACGGTGCTGGTGCTGGTGCCACTGATCCTGTCCACCCGGCTGCAGGGGGCCGCGCTGTCGTGGGGCGCGTTCACGGTGGTGGCTGCCGGAGCAATCGGCTGTGCCGGCGGCGGCTGGCTGGCCACGCGCTGGGGCAGCGCCCGCGTGGCCGGCGCGCAGTTGGCGATCAGTGGGCTTTGCGGGCTGCTGACGCCCTGGATGATGGGCGCCGGCGACGTCGTGTTCGCGCTCTGGTTGCTGGTCTGGGGCATCACGGTGGCGGGGGACTCGCCGCAGTTCTCGGCCCTCACCGCGGCCAACGCGCCGCGTCAGGCGGTGGGCAGCGTGCTGACGCTGACCAACTGCCTGGGATTCGCCATCTCGATCGTCAGCATCCAGCTCTTCAGCGCCTGGGTGCAGGCAGCGCCGCTGGCGGCCGCACTGCCCTGGCTGTCGCTCGGGCCGGCGCTCGGGCTGCTGATGATGTGGCCCCTGCTGCGGTCAATGCCTGCGCCGCAGCGGGCGGCCTGAGCTTCAGCGTCGAGCACCGGTCCCGCGCTTGCGCCAGACCGAGCTCGAAGCTGACTCGGGCCAGCGCCGGGCCGTGCGACAAGGTGGCGACGATCTCGACATCAGGGCACTGCGGCATAGCGTCGACCGACCGCTGCGCGCAGGGCTCGTCCCAGGACGGCCAGGGCGCCAGACTTGCTATCCTGAGCCTCCCGCTGCAGCGGGCCGAACACGCCCCAACAGGAGAGAGCCCGCGATGAACGTCAAACCTGCCCTGCTGGCTGCCGCGCTGACCAGCCTGGCCACCGGCGCCCTGGCCGACCCTGCCGTCATCTACGACATGGGCGGCAAGTTCGACAAGTCCTTCAACCAGGCCGCCTACGACGGCGCCGAGCGCTGGAAGAAGGAGTCAGGCAAGGCCTATCTGGAGTTCGAGATCTCCAACCCCGCCCAGCGCGAGCAGGCCAAGCGCAGGATGGCCGAACGCGGTGCCACGCCGATCGTCGGCATCGGCTTCGCGCAGGGCTCGAGCATGGAGAAGGTGGCGAAGGACTTTCCGAAGCTGCAGTTCGCGATCATCGATTCGGTGGTCAAGGAACCCAACGTGCAGAGCATCGTCTTCAAAGAGCACGAAGGCAGCTTCCTGGTCGGCATGATGGCCGCGATGGCCAGCAAGACCGGCAAGGTCGGCTTCGTCGGCGGCATGGATATCCCGCTGATCCGCAAGTTCCAGTGCGGCTTCGAGCAGGGCGCGAAGTACGCCAACCCGAAGGCCGAGGTCAGCGCCAACATGACCGGCACCACGCCAACCGCCTGGAACGACCCGGCACGCGGCGCCGAACTGGCCAAGGCCCAGTTCGCCAAGGGCGTGGACGTGATCTTTGCCGCCGCCGGCGGCACCGGCGTCGGGGTCTACCAGGCGGCCAAGGACGCCGGCAAGCTGGCCATCGGGGTCGACAGCAACCAGAACCACCTGCACCCGGGCACCATGCTGACGAGCATGGTCAAGCGGGTCGACGTGGCGGTCTACAACGCCTTCAAGGGCACCACGCCCGGCGTCACGGTGCTCGGGCTGAAGGAAGGCGGGGTCGACGTCGCGATGGACGAGCACAACGCCAGGCTGGTCGGCGCCGACATGAAGAAGAAAGTGGACGCGGCCAGGGCCGACATCATCGCGGGCAGGATCGCGGTGATCGACTACATGGCCAAGAACGCCTGCACCTGAGCCGATGACGACCACCTCGGTGGCAGGCGTGGGAGGCACCGGTCCTGCGGTTGTCATGCGCGGCATCGACAAGCGCTTCGGTGCCGTGCAGGCCAACCGGGCGGTCGACCTGACGGTGCCCAAGGGCAGCATCCACGGCATCGTCGGCGAGAACGGTGCCGGCAAGAGCACCCTGATGTCGATCCTCTACGGCTTTTACCAGGCTGACCAGGGCAGGATCGAGATCGACGGCGCCCCGGTACAGATCAAGGGCAGCAGTGACGCGATCGCGCACGGCGTGGGCATGGTGCACCAGCACTTCATGCTGGTCGACACGCTGTCGGCACTCGACAACGTGATGCTCGGCGCCGAGCCGCACTGCCAGCTCCAGCGCGCGCGGCGCCTGGTGCGGCGCAAGCTCGAGCCGCTGATGGCCGACACCGGCCTGAAGCTGAACCTGGACGCGCTGGTCGCCGAGCTG
>JANOJJ010000215.1:0-3931 GCA_031408155.1 Rubrivivax sp. | reverse complement strand
CTGCTGGTGCGCGAGACGCCGCTGCACAAGGGGCACCTCGAACTGATGGCGCGCGCCGCCGATTGCGGCGCGGTGCTGCTGCCGCCCATGCCGGCGTTCTATCACCGGCCGCAGACCATCATGGACCTCATCCACCAGACGATCGGCAAGGCGCTCGACCAGATCGGCATCGAACACCAGCTGTTCGAGCGCTGGACCGGCCATGGCGTCGACGCGAAGGAGTCGCGACGAACCCATTGCTGAGCCCGCGCATCGCCGAGCAGCCGCAATTGCGGCCGAACCGGACCGGCATCGACACCGGTGCCTACCGCAGCCGCACTGCCGTCGGCCTGCCGCACGCGTGTCCATGATTGGCCTGCATCGGTGCTGCGCAGCACGAGCCCGGCTGCGCCGATCGCCAGGACCAGGCTCGCATCGACGAAGCGCACGCTGTTGATGCTGTTGCCTCATGGCCTGGGGTTCTGCCAGCACCAGCCGGAGGTGCCCGTGCCCGAGCAGGCGAGCTGAAGTCGCCCTGGCACGACGGCACCACGCAGCTGGTGATGTCGCCGCTGGAGTTCTTGCCCTGGCTGGCTGCGCTGTTGCCGAGGCCGAGGCCGAGACTGCACACCTGATCCGCCTGCAGGGGGTGCTGGCGCCCAACGCCAGGCTGCGCGCGCTGGTGGTGCGACAAGAGCCGGTGGCGTCCGCCCAGGCAGCGCAACTCGCCACGTGCGAGGCGAACGGTGCGCATCACCCGGCTACGGGACTGAACCGGCGATGGCCCTCGACACAGCGCGTCGTTCGGCCACCGGCCTTGTGCGGGATCGGTGTCAGACTTCGAAGATCAGTTCGCCGAGGAGCGGCGCGGCTCGCTCGAGCAAGCGCCCATCACGCGTGAGCAGTACGAGGTGCTCGGTTCGGGCCACACCCAGCAACAGGCAATCGAAGGGGTCGGGATGGAGCCTGATCAGCGCCGCACCCGACATGACGTGAGCCACGGACAGAGGCAACAGCCTGAACCCGAATGCATCGATCTGTTCAGCCAGCGAACCCTCAGGAAGCGGGAGTTTGCCCGCCGCGTTCTTGGCCAGCAGTTCGAACAGGGTGACCACGCTGACGCTGCATTCGTGGCGCTGGATCAGGGCGCGGGATCGTCGGCCGAGCTTGCTGTCGCCGCGCAGCCACCACAGCAAGACATGGGTGTCGAGCAAGCAGCGTCGGCTCATGCGCTTGCGCGCTTGCCGGCCTTCGCGGCGGCACTGACGTTCTTAGGTGCTTGCGCCCGCTCCGGTGGTTCGATCGGGCTGTCGAGGACGAGCCTGGCGATGGCGGCATTCGTTTCGGGGCTGTCCCAGTCGTCGGGCAGTGGCGCGAGGTGCTTCCAGGCCCCGTAACCTCGCGTCCTGGGCGGATCGGCGAGCTTGACCAGGCGGACCACGGGTTTGCCGTGGTTGGCGATGACCACGTCTTCTCCGGCGAGCGCGGCCTTGACCAGCCTGGAGAGCTGGTTCTTGGCTTCGAGCATGTTGACCTGCATGGCAAATCCTGGCGCTGCGGTCACCAATTCTAGCCAACTTGGCCAACATCAAGTCGCGCGCTGCCGCTGCCCCAACCTCGCGCCGCGACGGCGCGATCCGGGCAGGCCACCCGGCCACGCTTGAGTCCAGCGTCACTTGCAGCGTTGCCAGGTCGCCAAAGCGCGCGACGGCGGATTGGCCGGCCCGGATCGGCATGGGCACGGTCAGCAAACCCGTCAGCACGATGGCGCCCAGGCCCAGCCGAATGCCCCGGGCGCAGTTGCGTCAAGGTCTCGGCCAGGATCGCGAGCGGGTCCCGGCGCATTGCGCTCGGCGCCATAGGTCGGGTGGGCCGGGTTTCGCGCCGGTGGCCGAGGAAAGGGCTGCTCCAGCGACCAGATCGCCAGCAGGCCCGGCGACTGGTTGCCGTCGACCACGAGATCGACCGCTTCGCGCCGCCAGTGCCCATCGAAGGCACCGACCTGACCCTGTTGAGCGCCCGCGGCCTCAACGACGCCCCGGCCCACCGCTGGCTGACACGCACGATGACCGTTCACGCCGTTGGCCAATCCCCTTGCGGCCTGTACGGCGGCGTTGCGTGGTCCATTACCGACTCGCGCGCAGCGCAAGCGCAGCCGCGTGAAAGGAAGTGACTTCTCAACCGACTGAACCGCCATGCACAAGGAGTTGACGATGACACGACGGGATCTTTTCGGGTTCTTCTCGGGCCTGGGCCCGGGTCTGGCGGGCGCTGCGCAAGCGGCAGCAGAGCCCACGCGCCCCGACCGCGTGGTGTTGAGTGACGACGAATGGAGCAAGCAGCTCAGCGCCAAGGCCTTGCGCGTGCAGCGGCACGAAGGCACCGGAACCCACTGCGCGCGCCGTGGCGGCCAACAGGGCCATGTCTTCAACGACGGCCCGCGACCCGGTGGCAAGCGCTATTGCAACAACGGGGCGGCGCTGCGTTTTGCGCCGGCGGCTGCATGAGGGCCGCTGCCGTCTGGGCACTGAGCGCCGCACTGTCCCTGGCCGCCGCTGTGGTGGTGGCGCAAGGCGCGGCCAATCCGCCACCGGCCGGCCCAGCCGCCACGCCGGTAAACGCGGCCAAGGCCACCTTCGCTGGCGGCTGCTTCTGGTGCGTGGAGGCAGACTTCGACAAGGTGCCGGGCGTGCTGTCCACCACCTCGGGCTACATCGGCGGCACGGTGGCCAATCCCACCTACAACCAGGTGTCGGCCAAGTCCACCGGCCACGCCGAGGCGGTGGAGATCGCCTACGACCCGGCCAAGGTCAGCTACGAACAACTGCTGCGGGTGTACTGGCGCAGCATCGACCCCACTACGGTGGACCGCCAGTTCTGTGACGCCGGCAGCCCCTACCGAACCGCCATCTTCACCCATGGGCCGCAGCAGGCGGCGGCAGCGCAGGCTTCAAAAGCCGCCCTGGAGATGACCAAACCCTTCCGCGAGCCCATCGTCACGCAGATCCAGACCGCCACCACCTTCTATCCGGCGGAGGACTACCACCAGGACTACTACAAGAAAAACCCGGCGCGCTATGCCTACTACCGCAGCTCTTGCGGACGCGACGCGCGCTTGCAGCAACTGTGGGGCAAGGCGTCGCACTAGCCTCTAGCCTGGTACCGCCGCCGGCTCGATCATGCGGCTCGGTATCCGGGTCCTGTGCATCGCGATGCTCCTGCTGGGCAGAGCGGAACTCGTGCGGCAGCATCGGCCCCGCTTTCATGCGCGACAACGCACCGGGCACGGGCGCTACGAGCAGAACCTGCCGCGCGACCTGCTGGGACAGCCGGTGGCCGAGGCCCGTTCGATGGCGATCCACGAAAGCCCGAGCCTGGCCTACGAAATGCAGCTCGCCAGTCACCCCGGCTTCGTCGCCCGGCTGGCGCCGTTGATCAGCGAGGCGTTCGGCGTCCAGCCGGCATTCGAGCCTGGCAACCTGCAGCGGCTGCTAACCCGTCTTTCTCAACTCACAGTTGCATTTCTGCAAATCGACCCGGATTGCGCTCGCAAGTGCTTGATCCGTATAGGCCCGGTCGGCCGGAACGCTTGTAGTGAAGACTTTGGTCGTTGCGGTCGCTGAGTCCGCTTCGTACAGTGGCCGGCATGTTCCTGCGCTGCCAACGACGCAAGAAGGACGGCAAGGTCCACGAGTACTGGAGCATCGTGGAGTCGCGCCGGCTGGGTGACGGCCGAGTGGCGCAGCGCCAGGTGCTGTACCTGGGCGAGATCAACGCCAACCAGCCCGAGGCGTGGCGCAAGACGATCGAAGTGCGGGGCTCGACGTGCTGCTGTACGACCTGACGAGCACCTGCTTCGAAACCGACGTTGAGCGCCCGGCGACCGATCTGCGCCAGTACGGCTACAGCCGCGACAAGCGCGGCGACATGTATGTGCGCATGCTGCTGATCC
>JANOJJ010000208.1:0-9174 GCA_031408155.1 Rubrivivax sp. | reverse complement strand
CGATCAGCAGGTCGGCGCTGGCCCAGCGCGCGTCGTGCACGCGATCGATCGCGCGTTCGATCGGGCCCTGTACGTCGGTGCCGCCGTCGAAGCCCTGGCCCATCAGCTCGAGCAGCGCGAGCAGGCCTTGCCGGGTGTGCGACAGCTCGCGCTCGACGATCTCGTCAGGCCCGCCGAAGGCCATCAGCAGGCACCCGCGCCGTTCACGATGGGCCGTGCGCATGGCCTCCAGCGTCACCGCCTTGGCGATGGTCTCGGGTGCGCCGCGCATCGAGCCCGACGTGTCCAGGCAGATGATGATCGGCCCGCGCTCCAGCGTCTGCGGGCGCGGCGGCGCCACGTCGACGCGCGGCGGCGATGCCGGGTCGGGCCGCAGGTCGTACAGCACCGCCTCGCTGTCGTAGCCGAGCAGCCGTGCCTCGGCCCGGCGCGCGCGCCACAGCTTGTGCAGCACCGGGTGCAGCAGCATCGCGGCTTCGCTGCCGAGCTGGTTCTCGATCCGGTCGGTGTGGCGGATGCCGCGCAGTTCGCCGGGCAGGCCGGGCAGCCGCGTTTCCACCACCTTGTGGCCGAGCACGCGCCGGGCCGACGCATCCAGCGGCTGCGGCGGCAGGGCCTGCGGCTGCGCGGCGCGCTCGGCGCGGCCCAGGCGGCGGATCAGCGCTGCCAGCTCGGGCATGCGCGCCAGCGCCTGGCTGACGCGCTCGGCCTCCAGCCAGTCGCGCGAGCGCAGCAGGCCGCGCAACTCGTCCCAGCGCAGGTTGGCCAGGTCGCCCAGACCGTGCAACAGCGCCAGCAGCAGGTCCCAGTCGCCTTTCTCTTCCTGCCAGGCGGCGCGGAACTCGCTGGCCGCCTGGGCGATGGCGGCGTCGCGGCTCAGCCGCGGTTGCAGGTCGATCAAGCGGTCGAGGTGCCACAACAGCGTGCGCAGCAGTTGCTCGGTCATCGCCGCAGCGCCCTGGCACAGCGAGGCCAGGCCGAGTTCGCCGCACACCGTGCGCAGCGCACCGCTGGCCGCAGGGTCGCCGAAATCGGCGTCGGCCGGCGGCAACTCGCCGTCGGCCAGCGCTACACGCCAGCGCTGGCTGTCGACCAACCGCGCCTGCGGCGTGCCCACGGCCGTGATCAGCACCGGCAACCAAAGCGCGCGCGGCAACGGCTGCAGGTGGTGGTAGGGCGCGTCGGACAGCGCCGGGTGCGCAGGCAGGGCGCTCATCGGCGCGGGCCCGCTCAGGCAGCGCTGGCCGAGATCGACATCGGCAGCGGCGCATCAGGCTGCAGGCTGTCGTCGATACGTAGCGCGGCAAAGCCGGCGCGCACCGCGGCCAATCGCGCCGCCAGCGCGCTGGCCACGGCCAGCGTCTGCTCGTGCGCGCCGCACCAGGTTGCGGCCAACTCGGGCGGCAGCCACAGCCGGCCCGCCAGCCGCGCCTGCAGCGCCGCCAGCGCCGCGGCGGCGGCCTGCATGGCGCTGTCGAGGCGCCCGGCCAACTCGTCCACCTGGGCCAGCCGCGCCGCCACATGCACCGAGCTGAAGCGGCGCCGCAGGCGATCTTCCAGCGTCGCCGAGACCATGCGCAGCATGCCGCTGCCGTCATCGGGGCCAGCGATCGCACGCGCCAGCGAGAGCTTGCCGGCGCTGTCGTCCAGAGCGTCTTCGGCCGGCAGGCTGTGCTCGACCTCGAGCTGCTTGTCGAAGGCCTGCACCGCGTGTCCGAGCCCGGTCAGCGGCAGCGCGACCGCACCCAACTGCTGCGCCAGCCACTCGACCAGCCGCGGCACGGCTTGGGCATCGTGGCCGACGACGTAGGGCGCCAGCCACAGGTCGACCAGATCCAGCGCGGTGCGGCCTTCAGTGGCGGCCGCCGTGCGCATCAGGCCGACCAGTTGCCGCCAGCGGCGGTCGGACACGATAAGCTGTTGCTGCGCCGCGTGCGCGCGCAGGTCAGCCAGCGCGGCCAGGGTCTCGTCACCCAGCGCCACGCCGTCGCGCGCAGCGAGCACGGCGTCGAGTTGCGTCGCCGTCAGCGCCTGGCAGGCCGCGCCGGGCCTAGTCGGGCCGAGTTGCAGCAGCGCGGCGAAGCTGGCGTCGCCGACCGGTTGCACCGGCACCCGGATCAGGAAGCGGTCATGGAAGGCGAGCAGCGATTCATCGCTCGGCGCTTCGTTGCTGGCGCCGATGGCGCACACCAGCGGCGCGGTGATGCGGCCGGCGCCGTTGTCGAACTCACGCTCGTTGAACAGCGTCAGCAGCGCGTTCAGGATCGCCGAGTTGGCCTTGAACACCTCGTCGAGGAAGGCGATGCCGGCGGTCGGCAGGTAGCCATCGATCAGGCGTTCGTAGCGGTCGTCTTCGAGCGCCTTCAGCGACAGCGGGCCGAACAGTTCTTCCGGCGTCGAAAAGCGCGTCAGCAGCCGCTCGAAGTAGCGCGCGCCGGCAAAGCAGCGGTGCAGCCGGCGCGCCAGCTCGCTCTTGGCGGTGCCGGGCGGGCCGATCAACAGCACATGCTCGCGCGCCAGCGCGGCGAGCAGGATCAGGCGCACGGCAGTGCCGCGTTCGAGCAGGCCATGTTCGAGCGCAGCGAGGTGCGCGCGCAACTGGGCGGTGTTGGGCAGGCTGGACATCAGGCGATTGTGGCCGCGCCTGGCTTGCCCCAACCTTGTGGGCATCGACCGCGGCGTCTCAGCGTTGTTGGGCTTTGGCCTCGCGCAGTTTGTCCTTCTTGCTCTTGCGCCGGCCCTTGATGCCACCCGTCGGGTCGATGGTCGCCGGCGGCGCGGCGACTGCGGCCGGCTCGAAGCCCGCCACCTGTTCGCGCGCCACCCGCTGTTGCAGGCGCTTTTCGAGCAGACGGAAATGGGCCTCGCTGCCGGCTGCGTCGGCGCAGACGAAGCTGACCGCCAGGCCTTGCGCGCCGGCCCGGCCGGTGCGGCCGATGCGGTGCGTGTAGTCGACCACCGAGCGCGGCAGGTCGTGGTTGACCACCACCGCCAGCGCGGCAACGTCGATGCCGCGTGCCGCCAGGTCGGTGGCCACCAGCACGTTCAGCGCGCCGCCCTGGAAATCGGCCAGCACCTGGCGGCGCCGGCCCTGACTGAGCCGGCCGTGCAAGGCGGCCGCCGCGATGCCGGCCTGGCGGAGCTTGTCGGCCACATGCTCGGTCGCGTACTGGGTAGCCACGAACACCAGCACACGATGCCAGGCTTCGGTCCTGATCAGGTGGCGCAGCAGCGCTGTGCGGCGTGCGCTGTCGACGTCGATCGCGCGCTGCCGGATCAGCAGGCCTTGCGCCCCGGCAGCCGATGGTGCGTCCAGGCGCACCGGCTCACGCAGCACGCCGGCGGCCAGCGCGGCCACGGCATCGGGCATCGTGGCCGAGAACATCAGGCTCTGTCGCCGGCCCGGCAGCAGCGCCAGCAGGCGACCGATCTCATCGGCAAAGCCCAGGTCGAGCAGCCGGTCGGCCTCGTCGAGCACCAGCAGACCCACGCTCGACAGGCGCAAGGCGTTGTGCTGCACCAGGTCGAGCAGGCGCCCCGGTGTGCCCACCACCAGGTGGGCGCCACCGCGCAGCGCCATCATCTGCGGGTTGATCGACAACCCGCCGACGACCAGCACGGTCTCGATCTGCGGTGCCAGTGCACGCGCAACGTCGCCGATCTGCAGCGCCAGCTCACGCGTGGGCGCCACGATCAGCGAGCGCACGAGGCGCGGTCGCTCGCCCTGCAGCCCGGGCTCGGCGAGCAGTCGCTGCAACAGCGGCAGCAGGAAAGCCGCGGTCTTGCCCGACCCGGTGGGCGCCAGCCCCAGCACGTCGCGCCCCTGCAGGATGGCCGGCAGGGCCGTGGTCTGGATGGCACTCGGCGTGGCCCAGCCCAGCTCGGCGGCCCGTTGCGCCAGTGCGCTCGACAGTCCGAGCGCTGCAAATCCCGGCGCGGCCGGGGCGGAGCGAGAGGTCAAGGGGCACCTCGATTCAGGCCAGGGTCCGGGCCGGCGGGCGGGCGCAGTGTACGGCTCGGCCCATCGGCTGCCGCCTTCACGGACTGCCGCGCGCGCGCCGTGTCGAGGCCTCGATATCGGCCGCCTCGCGTTCGATCGGATCAGTCAAGGTGAAGGCCGGACCACTCCCGACGAGCTCGACGCATCGCCGCTTCAGCGCAGCGCCGCCAGCCCCGGGTAGTCGTCACGCCGGAGCAGAAACTTGCGCGACGCGTGGCTCCACGGCGCACCGGTGGCCACGGCCTGGGTGAAGGCCGGGCCGTCGACGATCCAGGTGCCGCCCAGCGCGGTGACGCCGCGCGCAAACAAGGTGTCTGGCAGGCAGCCGGCGCCGGGGCCGATCAGCACGAAGCGCTCGGCCGAACGACAGGCGGCGCGCACGCGGTCGAGCGAGTGGTTCAGCAGCACGGTGCTGGTGGACAGCACCTGCGTGCAGCCCGCGAGCTCATCGGCATCCAGCGTGACCGTAAAGCCGTCGTGGGCGCCGGCCAGGTCGGCACGCAACTCCAGCACCGTCAAGCGCGCGCCGCGCGCGGTGACCTGCTTGACCAGCGGCGGGAAGAAGCCGACCATGCCGATCGACTCGCCGGGTTGCGGGTCCAGGCCACCGATCGAATCGGTGGCCGCTGGCGGCACGAAGCCGACGCGGTCGAACAGCTCGCGCGTCAGCGCGTTGACAGCGGCGAAGCCCAGCGCCGAGCGCGCCGGCGAGCCGCCGTCGACCCACCAGCGGGCCAGCGCCAGCGCGTCGGCGCCCTGCACCGCCCCAGCGGCCGCACCGATGCTGGCCAGCGTGTCGTCGAGCAACAGGTAGCTCAGTCCGAGCGCGCCGGAGGCGAGCTCGACGGCGCCGAATTCACCGTCCTTGCTGCCGGTCCAGGGTACGGGCGGGCGGTGCAAGGCCTTCACGCGCGGCGGCGGGCGCGTCGCGAAGGCATGTTCCAGCTGGGTGATCAGGTGGTCGGACAGATTCATCGGCGTGATGATGCCGGAGTCGGGTTGCATCGCCTTGCGTGCGCGCGGCCCGCGCCGTGGTGCCGATGCCGGTGCCGATGCTGCATTTCGGATTCATGATCGAGCTTGAAGCGCTGGCACTGCTGCCGGCCGGCGCCCGTTGACGCCGCAGGAGAACCGCATGAACACACCAGCCGTCACGTCCACCACCGAAGGCCCGGTCTGCACCATCACGCTGCACCGCCCGGCGCAGCGCAATGCGGTGGACGGGCCGACCGCACTCGCGCTGCGCCAGGCCTTCGAGGCCTTCGAGGCCGATGCCACTGCGCGCGTGGCGGTACTCACCGGTGGTGGCGGGCACTTCTGTGCCGGCGCCGACCTGGCGGCGCTGGGTGACCCGGCGCGGCGCAATGATTTGCGCGCCGGCGGCCAGGGCCCCGGGCCGATGGGGCCGACGCGAATGTTCTTCAGCAAACCCGTGCTTGCCGCGATCGAAGGCTACGCCGTGGCCGGCGGGCTGGAACTGGCGTTGATGTGCGACCTGCGCGTGGCCGCGCGCAGCGCGGTCTTCGGTGTGTTCTGCCGCCGCTGGGGCGTGCCGCTGATCGACGGCGGCACGATCCGGCTGCCACGCGTGGTCGGCATGGGGCGTGCGCTCGACCTCATCCTGACCGGCCGCGCAGTGGCTGCTGACGAAGCCTTGTCGATCGGCCTGGCCAACCGGGTGGTCGACGACGGCCTGGCGCTGGCCACCGCGCAGGCGCTGGCGCTGCAGATCGCGGGCTTTGCGCCGCAATGCCTGCTGGCCGACCGCGCATCGGCCTTCGCGCAGTGGGACCTGCCGCTGGCCGAAGCCCTGCAACGCGAAGGCGCTGGCGGACACGCTGCGGCTTTGGCCGAAGGGCTGGCTGGTGCGGCGCGCTTTGCCGCTGGCGCCGGGCGGCATGGCGGCCAGGCCTGATCGCCGTCGCTCGGACTCGAGCGATTCATGCATCGGGTGCCTGGCCGGCCGACAATCAGGCATTGGCGCTTTCGCCCGCGACGGCACTACAGTTCGCGCCCAGCGTCGCCGCGGTCGGCCAGGCCTTCGGGTTGACCCCGCCAACCCGGCTGCCTGCACGGTCGTTGCATGGTTTCGCTCTCACTCTGTCGTCCCTTGTCCTTGCCCTTTTCAACCGGAGCCCCGCATGAAGAAAACCCCTCTCGTCAACACCCTGGCGCTGTCCGCCGCACTGGCCGCCGCGCTGGCCGCCACGGGCATCGCACAGGCCGACACGCTCAAGAAGATGAAGGACAGTGGCGCCGTGACCATGGGCGTGCGTGAATCGTCGGGCGCGCTGAGCTACACGCTGGGTGACGGCAAGTACGCCGGCTTCCACGTCGAGGTGTGCTCGAAGGTCCTGGCCGACCTGCAAAAGCAGCTCGGCCTGGCCAAGCTCGACGTCAAGTACCAGCCCGTCACGTCGCAGAACCGCATTCCGCTGGTGCAGAACGGCACCGTCGACATCGAGTGCGGATCGACCACCAACAACGCCACGCGGCAGAAGGACGTGAGCTTCGCAGTCACCACCTACGTCGAGGAAGTGCGTATCGCCGTCAAGGCCAACTCGGGCATCACCTCGATCGCGCAGCTCAACGGCAAGGGCGTGGCCACCACCACCGGCACCACCAGCGTGCAACTGCTGCGCAAGCACGAGAAGGCCACCGGCGTCGACTTCAAGGAGGTGTTCGGCAAGGACCATTCCGACAGCTTCCTGCTGCTGGAGTCGGGCCGCGCCGATGCCTTCGTGATGGACGGCCAGATCCTGGCCGGCAACATCGCCAAGTCCAAGGCCCCGGCCGACTACAGGATCGTCGGCGAGGTACTGGCGGTCGAGCCGATCGCCATCATGTTGCGCAAGGACGACCCGGCGTTCAAGAAGGCGGTTGACGACAGCATCAAGTCGATGATGAAGTCGGGTGACGTTGCCAAGCTGTACGACAAGTGGTTCATGCAGCCGATCGCGCCGGCCAACACCAAGGTCGGCTTGCCGGCGTCGGACGCTACCAAGTCGGCCTGGGCCAACCCGAACGACAACCCAGTCGAAGACTACGCCAAGAAGTAGGGCAAGGCCGGGTTGCCCCGCTGGCCCCGGGCCTGCGTTTTGCATAGCCTGAACGCGACGCGCACCGGCGCATCGCGTTCGGGCTCCAAGAAAAGAAGAGGAGATTGCCCTTGGCCTCGTGGGATTGGCAGGTGTTCTGCAAGGACACCGTGACTGGTGATGTGGCGGCCAGTTGCCTGGGCAAGGGCGGCGACATCACCTACCTGCAGTGGATGTTCTCGGCCTGGGGCTGGACCTTGTCGGTGGCTGCACTGGCGCTGGTGGTGGCGCTGACGATCGGCTCGTTGATGGGCATCCTGCGCACCACGCCCAGCAAGGCCCTGGTCTTCATCGGCGACGCCTGGACCGAGCTGTTCCGCAATATCCCGCTGCTGGTGCAGATCTTTCTCTGGTACCACGTGCTGCCGGCGCTGATCCCGCCGCTGAAGGCCTTTCCGAGCTTCATCCTGGTGGTGCTGGCGCTGGGCTTCTTCACCAGCGCACGCATCTCCGAACAGGTTCGCGCCGGCATCCAGAGCCTGTCACGCGGCCAGCGCTACGCCGGCCTGGCGGTGGGCCTGACGCTGCCGCAGACCTATCGCTACGTGCTGCTGCCGATGGCCTTTCGGATCGTCATTCCGCCGCTGACCAGCGAGAGCATGAACATCGTCAAGAACTCGTCGGTGGCCTTTGCGGTGAGCATTGCCGAGCTGACGATGTTCGCGATGCAGGCGCAGGAAGAAACCTCGCGCGGCATCGAGATCTACCTGGCGGTGACGGCGCTGTACTTCATGTCGGCGTTCAGCATCAACCGCGTCGCCAAGTTCATCGAAGGCCGCTTGCAGGTGCCGGGGATGATCGGAGGCACGAAGTGAATCTGGACTTCGGCTTCTTCAACTGGGGCATCGTCTCCAGCTTCATCGTCAAGGGTCTGATCTTCTCGGTGCAGTTGACGCTGATCGCGATGGTCGGCGGCATCCTGCTCGGCACGGCGCTGGCGTTGCTGCGGCTGTCGGGCAAGCCCTGGCTGGTGATGCCGGCGGCGGCCTATGTCAACACCATGCGCAGCATCCCGCTGGTGATGGTGATCCTGTGGTTCTTCCTGCTGATCCCGCTGGTGATCGGACGGCCGATGGGGGCCGAACTGTCGGCCATCGTGACCTTCACGATCTTCGAGGCCGCGTACTACTCCGAGATCATGCGCGCCGGCATCCAGAGCGTGCCGAAGGGTCAGGTCCACGCCGGTTATGCCACGGGCATGAGCTACAAGCAGACGATGCAACTGGTGGTGCTGCCTCAAGCGTTCCGCAACATGCTGCCGGTGCTGCTGACGCAGACCATCATCCTTTTCCAGGACACTTCGCTGGTGTACGCGATCGGCGCTTACGACCTGCTCAAGGGCTTCGAGTCGGTCGGCCGCAACTTCAACCGACCGGTAGAGACGACGCTGCTCGCCGCGGCGGTGTACTTCGTGATCTGCTTCTCGCTGTCGATGCTCGTCAAGCAGTTGCAGCGTCGGATCCAGATCATCCGTTGAGAAAGGCCCCGCCGTGATTCAGATCAAGAACATCAGCAAGTGGTACGGCACGTTCCAGGTGCTCACCGACTGCAGCACGCATATCGAGAAGGGCGAGGTCGTCGTCGTCTGCGGCCCCTCGGGCTCCGGCAAGAGCACGCTGATCAAGACCGTCAATGCGCTCGAGCCGATCCAGAAAGGCGACATCGTCGTCGACGGCATCAGCATCAGCGACAAGAAGACCAACCTGCCCAAGCTGCGCGCTCGCGTCGGCATGGTGTTCCAGCACTTCGAGCTGTTCCCGCACCTCACGGTCACCGAGAACCTGACGCTGGCGCAGATCAAGGTGCTGGGCCGCAGCGCCGATGAATCCCTCACGCGCGGGCTGAAGATGCTCGACCGCGTCGGCCTGATGGAGCACAAGGATAAGTTCCCGGGGCAACTCTCGGGCGGCCAGCAGCAGCGCGTGGCGATCGCCCGAGCCCTCAGCATGGACCCGATCGTGATGCTGTTCGACGAGCCGACCTCGGCGCTCGACCCCGAGATGGTCAAGGAAGTGCTCGACGTGATGAAACAGCTCGCCGCCAGCGGCATGACGATGATCGTGGTCACGCACGAGA
>JANOJJ010000166.1:0-3252 GCA_031408155.1 Rubrivivax sp. | reverse complement strand
GGCCTTCGTGTTGCAGGCGATGGCTGCCGACGGGGTGCAGGTGCTGACGGGCCACAAGGCCTTGCGCTGTGAACGCTCGGGGGAGGACAAAGTGCTGGTCGTCGAAGCTGGCGGTCAGGAAAAGCGAATCGCCTTCGACGTGCTGCTGTGCGCCGTCGGCCGCAGCGCACGCCTCACCGGCTTCGGGCTGGAAGAACTGGGCATTCCCGTGCAGCGCACGCTGCAGGTCAACGAATACCTCGAGACGGTCTATCCCAACATCCTGGCCGCCGGTGACGTGGCCGGGCCTTTCCAGTTCACCCACACTGCTGCCCACCAGGCCTGGTACGCGGCGGTCAACGGCTTGTTCGGCAGCTTCAAGAAATTCAAGGCCGACTACCGCGTGATCCCCTGGTGCACCTTCGTCGACCCCGAGGTCGCACGCGTAGGGCTGAACGAACAGGAGGCGAAAGAGCAGGGCGTGCCTTTCGAGGTCACGCGCTACGGCATCGACGACCTCGACCGCGCGATCGCCGACAGCGCGGCGCATGGCTGGGTCAAGGTGCTGACCGTGCCGGCCAAGGACCGCATCCTGGGCGTGACCATCGTCGGCCTGCATGCTGGTGAGCTGATCGCCGAATATGTGCTGGCGATGAAACAGGGGCTGGGTCTGAACAAGATCCTGGGCACCATCCACACCTACCCGACCCTGGCCGAAGCCAACAAATATGCCGCCGGCGAGTGGAAGCGTGCACACCAGCCGCTGCTCTTGCTGAAATGGGTGGAACGCCTGCATGCCTGGCGCCGCGGCTGAGCAGCGCTGCTTGCGGGCCCGGTTGTGCGGCGCCTCGTCAAAGCCGGCGACGACACCGCCGTGCGGGTGTGCCTGAGTTTCGCGCTGCCGCTGGAGCATGTGCCTTTGCTCGAACGGCAGATGCTGCGCATGGCCAGCGCCGTGACCGGCGAGACACTGCCCGCCGCTACCTTGTGCTGGGTCTGGGGCGTGCAGGAGCCGCGTGAGCAGCCGATCGACAACCCTTACAGCCGCCGTGTGCGTTACCTGGTGCTGCGCGGGCAGGACGACGGCACGGGCCGCTGGTTCGACGAAAGGCGCGACGTGGCCACCGACTGGCGCCGAACCTTCGGTGACGAAGGCAGCGAACTGCCGCCGGTGGCAGCAGTGATCGTCGCCGGTGACGCGGACGACACCGGCGGCCGCTTACGCGCTTTGATCGCTGGGCTAACCTTCGAGCCATGAAACAAGTAGTCCTGCTCGGCGGGGGCCATGCCCATGTGCATGTGCTGCAGGCTTTGGCGCGCGAGCCCTTGGCCGCTGCCGAGGTGACGCTGGTGACACCGTTTGCGCGCCTGGTGTATTCGGGCATGGTGCCGGGCCTGGTTGCCGGTCACTACACGGTGGAGCAATGCACGATCCCGCTGCCGGCGCTGGCCCAGGCCGCGCGGATCAAGCTGATGGAAAGCAGCGTGGTGCAGCTCGATGCGACCGCGCGCACGCTCCAACTGGCCAGTGGCGAGCGCATGGTTTATGACGTGCTGTCGCTGGATACCGGATCGGTGATGGACCGTGACCGCCTGCCCGGCGCCCGCGAGCATGGTCTTTTCGTGCGGCCGATCGAACATTTCGTTCACCTGCTCGAAGCGCTGCTGGCGTTGTCGCGCGAACGGCTGCTCGACGTGGTGGTGATCGGTGGCGGCGCCGGCGGTGTCGAGCTGGCGATGGCTTTGCAATACCGCATGGCCGGGCAGGGTGATGAGCGTGTGCGTGTGGCCCTGGTCACCGGCGGCCCGCCGCCGCTGTTCGGCTATCCGCAGACGGTGATCGAACGCGGCCTGCGCGCCTTGGCAGCACGCCGCATCACCGTCCTCCACGAGGCCTGCAGCCGCATCGAGACCGGCGCCGTGCACCTGGCCAGCGGTGCGCGCCTGGCCTGCGACGCACCGGTGATCGCCACCGGCGCCGATGCACCGCCATACCTCACCGGCAGCGGCCTGGAGCTCGACGAACGTGGCTTCGTGCTCACCGGGCCGACGCTGCAAAGCCTGTCGCATCCTGAAGTGCTGGCCGCGGGTGACGTGGCCACCCGCAGCGACGCGCCGCATGCCAAGAGCGGCGTTCATGCCGTGCGCGCCGGGCCACCGCTGGCGCTCAATCTGCGGCGGCTGGTCGGCGGGGGTGAGCTGCTGCCGCACCGGCCGCAGCCGCGCACACTCAATCTGCTGTCCTGCGGCGAGCGGCGCGCCATCGCGTCCTACGGCGCATGGTCGGCACAGGGCCGCTGGGTATGGTGGTGGAAGGACCACATCGACCGCGGGTTTGTTGCGCGGTACGCGGGGCGGGCCGGCTGACCCGGTCGAGCCTGCTTCGCCGCCGTCACGGGATGTCAGGCTGTGCCTACACTGGCCGCCTCGTTGCCCGCCAGGAGCCCGCCTTGAAAATGCTGATCATCGGCCTGTCGCTACTGGCCGCAGTGCTGCCGCCCATCGCTGGAGCCCAGACCCTGCGCTGGGCCAGCCAGGGTGACGCGCTGACGATGGACCCGCAGTCGCAGAACGAAGGCCTGAACAACACCATCAACGGCCAGGTCTACGAACGTCTGACGCGGCGTGACCGCAGCCTGGTCATCGTGCCGTCTCTGGCAACCGAATGGGCGCAGACAGGCGCCTTGACCTGGCGCTTCAAGCTGCGGCCGGGTGTCAGGTTCCACGACGGTACGCCGATGACGGCTGATGACGTGGTGTTTTCGGTCAACCGCGCCAAGAACCCGGCGGGCACTTTCAGCGTCTATGCCAACGCGGTGGGCACGCCGGTGGCGATCGACCCGCTGACAGTGGAGTTTCGCCTCGACCGGGTCAACCCGATCTTTCTGCAGCATGTGGACTCGATCTCGATCATGAGCCGGGGCTGGTGCGAGCAGCACAAGGTGACGCGGCCGCTGGACTACAAGAACAAGGAAGAGAGTTATGCCTCGTTCAACGCCAACGGCACCGGTCCCTACGCGCTGGTGCAGCGCCAGCCGGCGATCAAGACGAGCTTCAAACGAAACCCTGCCTGGTGGGGGCGTGATCTGCCGGAACCCAAGGGCAACGTGCAGGAGATCGTATTCACGCCGATCGCCAACGACGCGACACGCCTGGCGGCTTTGATCTCCGGCGAGATCGATTTCGTGCTCGACCCGGCGCCACGCGACGTGGCCCGCCTGCGCAACACCGCCGGTGTCAGGGTCATCGAAGGTCCGGAGAACCGGCTGATCT
>JANOJJ010000153.1:0-2722 GCA_031408155.1 Rubrivivax sp. | reverse complement strand
CCAACTTTCAGCGCGACAAGGGCGTGATCAGCTGGTCCGGCGTGGTGATCGAGCAAGCGCTGTTGCCCGGCGCGCAGGACCGGCTGTCGTGGATGGTGCAACTGGCGGCCATCGTCGAGGCCGAACCGGCGCGGTTCGTGGCCGGCGAGCGCGTGTCGATGCTGGTCGCCGGTGCGCGCGGCGACGCCGATGTCTGGGTCTTCAGCGTCACCGGCGTCGAAGCGGTGGACCTGGGCGGCGCCCGCATCGACGGCACGTTGGCGCTGCGCCGCGAGCCGCGCAAGCCCTACGACACCCAGGTCGAGGTCTGGCTCGACCCGTCCCGCCACCACCTGCCGGTGCGCCTGAAGCTCAGCACCGCCGGCGGTGGTGACAGCCTGGAGTTCGTGCTCGAGCCTTGAATATCGGCTTGCGACAACCATCTGGGGCGCAGGAGATCACCTCATGCAGATGCTCTACAACTCGGACAGCTTCATCGTCGTGCAGTTCGAACTGCCGGCGCCGACCTCGCAACAGCAGCTCGATGGCTTCGTGCTCGGCCGCGGCGGCTACGAAATCGTCGACAAGGCCGCGCGCAAGGAGATCTACATCGAAGGTCTGCTGGCCGAGAGCTTCAAGACCGGGGTCCAGGCCATCGTCGACAACAACCCCAGCCCCGAAGCGTTCGACGAATTCATCGGCCGCTATACCGCCTTGGCGCAGCAGCCCTTGGTCGCGCACTGAACCGCAGTCAGGCCGCTCGCCACTTCGTCATCAGTTGCTCCCACTTGGAGCGCGCGGCCAGCAGATGCCGCGCCTTCACGTGGCCGTAGCCGCGGATCTCTTCCGGGATGCGCGCGATCTCGGCCGCCAGGGCCAGCTTGTCGGCGCTCAGGCCGCGCAGCAACTCGTCGATGCAGGTCTTGTACTCGTCGATCAGCCGGCGTTCCATCTGCCGCTCTTCGGTCTTGCCGAAGACGTCGAGCGCGCCGCCGCGCAGGCCTTTCATCTTCGTCATCCAGCCGAACGCAGTGCGGATCCAGGGGCCGAACGGCCGCTTGACCAGTTCACCCTTGTCGTTCTTGTTGGCGATCAGCGGCGGCGCCAGGTGGTGCACGATCCGGTAGTCGCCTTCGAACATGGCTTCGATCTGTTGCACGAACGCCGGGTCGGTGTGCAGTCGCGCGACCTCGTACTCGTCCTTGTAGGCCATCAGCTTGAACAGGTAGCGCGCCACCGCGTCGGTCAGCGGCGGCGAGGCCGCCCCCTTGCACAGGGGTGCTTCGGCTGCACGCACCTTGTCGACGAAGACCTTGTAGGCCTGCGCGTAGGCCGCGTCCTGGTAGCCGGTGAGGAAGGCGATCCGGCGCGCCAGCAGCTCGTCGACCGACGGCTTCTTGACGAACCGGATCACCTGCTGCGCGGCAAACAGTGCCTGCACGTGAGCCAGGTCGTGGGCGCAGCGCCGGCCCCATTCGAACGCGGCCTGGTTGTTGGCCACCTGCACGCCGTTCAAGTCCATCGCGCGCATCAGCGAGGCATGGGTCAGCGGGATGCGGCCCTTCTGCCAGGCGTAGCCCAGCAGCAGCGGGTTGGTGTAGATCGAGTCGCCCAGCATCTGCAGCGCCACTTGTTCGGCGTCGAAGTGGCCCAGCCCTTCGGCGCCCACGGTGTCGGCCAGCGCCGACTCGCAACTGCCGACCGGGAACTGCCAGTCGGGGTTCTTGATCATCGCCGCGGTTGGCGTGCCGTGGCTGTTGAGCGCAACGAAGGTGCGCCCGGCCAGCATTACCTGTAGCGTGGCCCTGCTGGCGCCGACGATGGCGTCGCAGGCGATCACGAGGTCGGCCTTGGCGGTGTCGACCTTGGTCGTGTGGATGGCCTCGGGGCGGTTGGCGATCTGCACGTGACTCCAGGCCGCGCCGCCCTTTTGCGCCAGCCCGCCGGCGTCCTGCGTGACGATGCCCTTGCCGTCGAGGTGCGCGGCCATGCCCAGCAACTGGCCGATGGTGATGACGCCGGTGCCGCCGACCCCGGCCACCACGATGCCCCAGGCCTGTTCAGCCAGCGGCAGCATCGGCTCGGGGATGGCGGGCAGCGCCGCCAGGTCGCCACGCTGCTCGCGCCGGGGTTTTCTCAGCGTGCCGCCTTCGATCGTGACAAAGCTCGGGCAGAAGCCCTTGACGCAGGAGTAGTCCTTGTTGCAACTGCTCTGGTTGATGCGGCGCTTGCGGCCGAACTCGGTCTCGACCGGCTCCACGCTCAGGCAGTTGCTCTGCACCGAACAGTCGCCACAGCCTTCGCACACCAGCTCGTTGATCAGCACCACCTTGGCCGGGTTGACCAGCGTTCCGCGCTTGCGCCGGCGGCGTTTCTCGGTGGCGCAGGTCTGGTCGTAGACGATGACGGTGCAGCCTTCGATCTCGCGCAGCTCGCGCTGCACGGCGTCGAGCTCGTCGCGGTGGCGCACCGTCACGCCCGGGGCCAGCGAAATCTGGGCGGCGTTGGCTCCGCGGTACTTCTCGGGCTCGTCGGTGACGATGACGATCTTCTTCGCGCCCTCGGCGTCGAGCTCGCGCGTCAGCTCGGGCACGCGCAGCGTGCCGTCCACCGGCTGGCCACCGGTCATCGCCACCGCGTCGTTGAACAGGATCTTGTAGGTGATGTTGACCTTGGCCGCGATGGCCTGGCGCACCGCCAGCAAGCCGCTGTGGAAGTAGGTGCCGTCGCCCAGGTTGGCGAA
>JANOJJ010000151.1:0-7151 GCA_031408155.1 Rubrivivax sp. | reverse complement strand
GCCTGTCCGGGCGCGCCTTTGCCACTCCAGACGTGGCGTAACGTCTGCAACCCCAAAATCGGCAGCGACCAGCCTGCTCCCGACAGGCAATCAGCCTTCGAGCCCACGAGCCGACTTCCCCGAAGAGCGTTCACTGCGGCGCCCAAGACGGCTTGCGCTTCTGCAAGAAAGCCGTCGTGCCCTCGATGCCTTCCGGCCCTTGCACCGCGCGCGAGAACACGCTGGCTGCATCCACCATCATCTCGGCCGGCGCCGTGAAGCGCGCCATCGCGACCAGTCGCTTGGTCTGCGCTACCGCGCCGGGCGCGCACAGCAGGATCTCGCCGAGTACGCGCGCCAGCGCCGCATCCAGCTCGTCGGCCCGGTGCGCCTCGTGCACCAGGCCGATTGCCAGCGCCGCGGCAGCGCCGATCTTCGCGCCGGTCACGGCCAGCCGTTTGGCCTGCGAGTAGCCGATGCGTTCGACCAGGTACGGCGCAATCTGCGCCGGCACGACCCCGAGCGATGTCTCGGGCAAACGGAACGCAACGCTCTCGCCGGCAATCGCCACGTCGGCCACACAGGCGAGGCCGAAACCGCCGCCCATCACCGTGCCTTCGAGCACCGCAACCAGCGCCAGCGGCGTGCGCGCGTAGGCGACGCAGAGCGCGCCGAACTGTGCGTTGACGGCGGCCATAGCGTCTTCGCCCGACACCGGCGGCTTCATGCGTGCAGCGGCCATGTCCTTGATGTCGCCGCCGGCGCAAAAATGTCCGCCGACACCACGCAACACGACCACGCGGACGGTGCCGCTCGATTCGGCAGCCGCGAGCGCAAGCCGCAGTTCGGTCACCATGCGCAGCGACATCGCGTTGCGTGCCTCGGGCCGGTTCAGCGTGAGGTGCAGCACCGCACCGTCAACGCGGGCAGCGAGCGTGTCGAAGACGGGCAGTTCCAAGGCGCTCATGCTCACTTCGCCTTG
Organism: Rubrivivax sp.; assembly: GCA_031408155.1. GTDB lineage: Bacteria > Pseudomonadota > Gammaproteobacteria > Burkholderiales > Burkholderiaceae_C > Rubrivivax. The sequence continues at coordinate 6,190 of JANOJJ010000151.1, read as the reverse complement.
CCGGGCAGCGTGCCCTCGAGCTTGCAGATGATCGACAGCATCACCTCGTCGGCGCCGACACCGATGGAGATCAACCGGCTGTCGCGAAACGCCTGCGAAAGCGGGTTGTCCCACGTGAAGCCCATGCCGCCCCAGTACTGCAGGCACGAGTCGGTCACCTCGCGCGACAAGCGGCCACATTTCAGCTTGGCCATCGAGGCCAGCCGCGTCACGTCCTTGCCCGACACGTACAGCTCGACGGCGCGGTACGTCAACGCGCGCAGCGCCTCGACCTCGGTGCGCAGCTCGGCCAGCCGGTAGTGCACCACCTGGTTGTCCAGGATCGACTTGCCGAAGGCCCGGCGCTGGCGGGTGTACTCGATGGTCTGGTCGATCAGCCGGTCCATGCTCAGCAGCGACGAGGCCGCGCCCCACAGCCGCTCTTCCTGGAACTGCAGCATCTGGAAGGTGAAGCCCAGCCCTTCCTGTCCGATCAGATAACGCCTGGGCACGCGCACGTTGTCGAAGAACAGCTGCGCGGTGTCCGAACTGTCCATCCCGATCTTGCGGATCTTGTGCTTGTTGATGCCGGGCGAGTCCAGCGGAACCACGATCAGGCTCTTGTTCTTGTGCGCCGGAGCGTCGCTGGTGTTGACCAGCAGGCAGCACCAGTCGGCCTCGAGCCCATTCGTGATCCACATCTTGCTGCCGTTGATGACGTAGTCGCCAGCGTCGGTCCTGGCATGGGTCTTGATCGCCGCCACGTCGGAGCCGCCGCCGGCCTCGCTGACGCCCAGGCAGGCCACGAAGTCGCCGGCGATGGTGGGGGCGAGGAATTCCTTGCGCAACTCGTCGCTGCCAAAGCGCGCCAGCGCTGGCGTGGCCATGTCGGTCTGGACGCCGATGGCCATCGGCACCCCCCCCCAGTTGCAGGCGCCCAGCCCCGCGGCCCTCACCAACGAATAGCTGAAGTCGAGCCCGGAGCCGCCGAATTCCTCGGGGTACTTCAGGCCCAGCAGGCCCAGGTTGCCGAGTTTCTTGAAGATGTCGTGGCTGGGGAACTGCTGCGCCGCTTCCCATTCGGCGACGAAGGGGTTGATTTCCTTCTGGCAGAACTTGATGACGGTGTCGCTGATCTGGCGGTGTTCGGGCGTGAACTTCATTCAGCGGTCTCCCTGGATGTCGAATGCGGCGCGCTCACAGTCGCGCCACGCCGAAGGTATTGGGGTGCAGCGTGCGGCCCTGCGCCTCGCGCCAGATCGCCAGGCAAAGGCCGAGGATGCGGCGCGTATCGCGCGGGTCGATGATGCCGTCGTCCCACAGCCGCGCGCTGCCGAACAGCACGGCGCTCTCGGCGTCGAGCCGCTTGCGCAAGGCGTCGCTCATCGCCGCCAGCGCGTCGTCATTGGCCGGCAGGCCCATCTTGCGCAGCTTGTTGCGGTTGACGATGTCCATCACCTGGGCTGCCTGCGCGCCGCCCATCACCGCCGTGCGTGCGCTCGGCCAGGCGAAGATGAAGCGCGGGTCGAAGCCGCGACCGCACATGCCGTAGTTGCCGGCGCCATAGCTGCCGCCGAGCACGACGGTGAACTTGGGCACGCGCGCGTTGGCCACCGCCTGGATCATCTTGCTGCCATGCTTGATGGCGCCGGCCTGTTCGGCCGCCTTGCCGACCATGTAGCCGGTCGTGTTCTGCAGAAAGACCAGCGGTGTGCCGGTCTGGTCGCACAACTGGATGAACTGTGCCGCCTTGGTCGACCCGGCCGGCTGGATCGGCCCGTTGTTGCCCAGCATGCCCACGCGCTGGCCGTGGATGCGCGCGTGGCCGCAGATCGTGTCGGTGCCGAGATTGGCCTTGAACTCCAGGAAGTCGGAGCCGTCGACGACGCGGGCGATGACCTCGCGCACGTCGTACGGTTCGCGCTCGTCGGCCGGCACCACACCCAGCAACCCTTCGCGGTCGAACCGGGGTTCGGGCGCCGACAGCGGCGCCGATACGGTGTCCCACTGCAGCTGGTCGATCAGCTCGCGGGCGAGCGCGATGGCGTGGGCGTCGTTCTCCGCCAGGTACTCACCCAGGCCGGTCACCTCGGCGTGCATCTGTGCGCCGCCCAGCTCTTCGTCGGTGGCGTCCTCGCCGATCGCGGCCTTGACCAGCGGCGGCCCAGCCAGAAAGATGCTGCTGCGGCCGCGCACCAGCACCACGTAGTCGCTCAGGCCAGGCAGGTAGGCGCCACCCGCGGTGGACGAGCCGTGCACCACTGCGATCTGCGGGATGCCGGCCGCCGACAGCCGCGCCTGGTTGGCGAACGTGCGGCCACCGTCGACAAAGATCTCGGCCTGGTACATCAGGTTGGCGCCGCCCGACTCGACCAGTGCCACCAGCGGCAGCTTGTTCTGGGCTGCGAGCTCCTGCGCGCGCAACGCCTTCTTCAGGCCCATCGGTGCCACCGTGCCACCCTTGACGGCACTGTCGCTGGCCGAGATCAGCACCCGTTTGCCGGCCACCACGCCGATGCCGACGATGCTGCCGCCGCCTTGCACGCTGTTCTTGCCGTCGTCGTCGTGCATGCCCAACCCGGCCAGCGGGCTGAGCTCGAGGAACTCGCTGCCACGGTCGATCAGCCGCGCCACGCGCTCGCGCGGCAGCAACTGCCCGCGCTGCTCGAAGCGGTCTCGCTTGCTGGCCGATTCGGCCACCACCTTGGCCTCGAGCGCGCGCACCTCAGCCAGCCGCTGCTGCATGCGCGTGAGGTTGGCCTGAAAGCCAGCCGAACGCGGGTCGAGCACGCTGTGCAGGGTCGGCATTACTTCAACACCTCTGGCGTCACGGCGCGGTGGAAGCCGTCGAACGGCACCGACCTGGCGTTCTTGCCCAACGCAAAGATCGCGCTGCCGAGCGAAGCCGCACCGTCGATCTGGAGCGTGACTCCGGTGATGAACGCTGCCGCCGGCGACAACAGAAAGACGATCGCAGCGCTGACCTCGGCTTCGACGCCCAGGCGACCCAGCGGAACGTGCTCCTTCAGCCTGGGGATCAGCCCGCGCATCGCGCCGCCATAGGTGTCCATGCCGCTGGACGCGATCCAGCCCGGTGCAACCGCGTTGATTCGCACGCCGGCATGGGCCCATTCGAAGGCCGCTGTCATCGTCAGGTTGCTCATGCCCGAACGCGCCGCGCCGCTGTGCCCCATGCCCGGCATGCCGTTGCGGAAATCCGCCGTCATGTTGACCACCGCGCCGCCGTGGCGCTCCATGCTCTGGTTGAAGACCTCGCGCATCATCAGAAAGCCGCCGGTCAGGTTGTTGGCCAGCACGGCGTCGAAGCCCTTCCTGCTGATGGCCATCAGCGGCGCCGGAAACTGCCCGCCGGCGTTGTTGACCAGGCCATGCAGCGCGCCATGCCGGGCCACGATGGCGGCCACGCCGGTCTTGACCGCGTCTTCGTCGCGAATGTCGAAGGCGATGCTGTCGCAGCGTCCGCCGTCGTGCGCGATCTCGGCCGCAACGCGTTCGAGCTTGTCGGCGCTGCGGCCGCTGATCACCACCTGCGCACCCAACGCCGCCAGTTCGTGCGCGACGCAGCGGCCAATGCCGCTGCCGCCGCCAGTGACCCAGCAAACCTGGCCCTGGAAGAGGTCCGGGCGGAACACGCTGCCATAGCGGGAGGGTCGCTGCGCGGGGGCGAGTTCGGTCATCGTCGGCTGGGCGGGTCAAGTGCAGGCTGCGGCATTAGGCGTTAGGGTTACGTTAACGTCAATCAAATCTAGCTCAGGGTATTCCACGACCCCATCGAGTTATCGGCGTCACTATGCTGCTCGGCGAAACGCACCCGACAGCCGCGAAGGACCGCCATGGATCTGCAAGCCTGCACCGAGACCCTGCGCGCCAAGGTCAGTCAATCCAGCGCTCTGAACGCATCGCTGAAGTTCGACTGTGGTGTCGACGGCGTGGCCTATATCGACGGCAAGTCGGTGCCGAGCAGCGTGCACAACAACGACATCGAGGCCGACTGCACGGTGGCCATCACGCTCGAAAACCTCGCCGCGCTGTTGACCGGTGAGCTGGAACCGACCACCGGCTTCATGATGGGCAAGTTCAAGGTGTCGGGCGACATGAGCGTGGCCATGAAACTGCAGCGCGTCGTGTGACCATGCTGGCCCCGGTGGCGCCAAGCCGCAAGCGTGCGGGCGCCGGACCCACCAGCGCTGCGCAGGCGGTGGTCGACGCGCACCGTGACGACGACAGCGCCGTGCTGTTCGGCATTGCCGAGTTGTGCGCCGAGTTCGGCATCACGCTGCGCACGATCCGCTTCTACGAGGACAAGGCGCTGCTCAGTCCGCGCCGCATCAACGGCACACGCGTCTATTCGCGCCGGGACCGGGCGCGGCTGGCGCTGATCCTGCGGTCCAAGGCCATCGGCGCGTCGCTCGACGAGATCAAGCACTACCTCGACCTGTACGGCGCCCACGGCGAAGGGCGCGTGCAGCAGCTGAAGTACGTCCAGCAACGGACCGACACTGCCATCGTCGAACTCGAACTCAAGCGCGCACACATCGAGGCCACGCTGGCCGAGTTGCGCGTGATCAACGCCGCCGTGCGCGACAAACTGGACTCGAAATGAGCCTGCCCCTGTTCCCCTCGATCTGGATGAACGACGAGCACCGCATGCTGCAGGACAGCGTGCGCCGCTTCCTGGCTGAGCGCTGGGTGCCGCAGGCCGCGGCCTGGCGTGACGCCGGCATCATGCCGCGCGAGACGTGGAATGAAGCCGGCGCGCAGGGGCTGCTGTGCCTGTCGACGCCCAGCGCCTACGGCGGCGGTGGGGGCGACTTCAGCCACGAGGCGGTAGTGATCCTGGAAGTGTCGCGCGCCAACCTCAGCGGCTGGGGCGGCGGCCTGCATTCGGCCATCGTCGCGCCCTACCTGATCCATTGCGGCACCGACGAGCAAAGGCAGCGCCTGCTGCCGCGCATGGTCAGCGGCGAGCTGGTCAGCGCGATCGCGATGACCGAACCCGGCACCGGCAGTGACCTGCAGGCCGTGCGCACCCATGCCCGGCGCGACGGCGACCAGTACGTGATCAACGGCGCCAAGACCTTCATCACCAATGGCCAGCACGCCAACCTGATCATCGTGGTGTGCAAGACTGACCGCGACGGTGGCGCTAGGGGCATCAGCCTGCTGCTGGTGGAAACCGACCAGGCGGCGGGCTTTCGCCGTGGGCGCAAGCTCGACAAGGTGGGGCTGAAGGCGCAGGACACGAGCGAGCTGTTCTTCGACGACGTGTGCGTGCCGGTGGCCAACCTGCTCGGCGGTCAGGAAGGGCAGGGCTTCTTCCAGCTGATGCAGCAACTGCCGCAGGAGCGCTTGATCATCGCGCTGCAGGGCGTGGCCGCGATGGAGCGTGCACTGGACGAAACACTCGCCTACGTCAAGCAGCGCAAGGCCTTCGGCAAGACGGTGTGGGACTTCCAGAACACCCGCTTCAAGCTGGCCGAGGTGCAGGCCACGGTGCTGGCCACGCGCGCCTTCGTCGACGCCTGCATGGTGTCGCATCTGAGCGGCGAACTGGATGCGGCACGCGCCGCGCTGGCCAAGAGCTGGGTCAGCGAGCAGCAGGGCCGGGTGATGGACGAATGCCTGCAGTTGTTCGGCGGCTACGGCTACATGATGGAGTATCCGATCGCCGAGCTGTATGTCGACGCCCGCGTGCAGCGCATCTACGGCGGCACCAACGAGATCATGAAAGAACTGGCTGCACGCTCGATGTGAGGCCTTGGAGCACACCATGTCAGACGCATACATCTACGACCACGTGCGTACCCCGCGCGGCAAAGGCAAGAAGGACGGCGGCCTGCACCAGGCCTCGCCCGTCTGGCTGCTGCGCACGCTGCTGCAGGCGCTGCAGCAGCGCCTTGCGCTGGACAGCGCGCTAGTGGATGACGTGGTGCTGGGCTGCGTGACGCCGGTGGGCGAGCAGGGCGCCGATATCGCGCGCACCGCAGTGCTCGACGCCGAGTGGGCGCAAAGCGTGGCCGGCGTGACGCAGAGCCGCTTCTGCGCATCGGGCCTGGAGAGCGTGAACCTGGCCGCCGCCAAGGTCAAGAGCGGCTGGGAAGACTTCGTCGTCGCCGGCGGTGTCGAAAGCATGAGCCGCTGGCCGATGGGCAGCGACGGCGGCGCCTGGGTGATGGACCCGCGAATCAAC
>JANOJJ010000098.1:0-4383 GCA_031408155.1 Rubrivivax sp. | reverse complement strand
CCAGGTAGGTTCGACTGTTGGTGCCGGTGCCTTCATAAACGTGTTTACCTGGGTAGAACGTCCACTGTCCGGACAGGAAGTGGCCCACCCCGGCAAAAGCGTACTTCGTGATGCCCGCGAAGGCTGCGAGCCAGGCGAAGTAGAAGGTGTCTTGACCGCTGCAGACGAGTCCTGCAGGGCCGTTCCCATTGCCCGCTTGAGCAAGGTGGGACGCCAGGTTGCGTGGAATAGGGCTGCCTCCAGAATGCGAGGTCACCGCCTGGTGATCCGCCTGAAGCTGAGGCGGAACGGCTGAGCCCGCCGGCGCCAGCGCGAGGAACACCTCTAGCGGCGTGGCGCCTGCGGCCGCCACGAGGTAGATCGCGTCGAGCCGTTGGCCGCGCCCGGCCTTCTCGCCGATGCCCACGTGGCCGTCCAGCAGGTCAATGAAATCGACAACGTTGCCACTCGCGAGCCGCAGCTTCGCGAGACTTCGGGTGCTGGAGTCAATAACGACGCCCGTGCTGCGTTCGACGGGCATCAACTCATCGGCATACGTCTGGGCCCAGGCACTCATTGCCGCCGCGGCAAGCAAGAGCGATGCAGTCCAGACGAGATGTCGCCGAGCAAACAGCGCACGCACGCGCGTCGCAGCTTGCCTGCCCTCGGTGATCAACGTAGTGTTCATAGCTTCTCCAAGCGCAGCCAGTCGTTTCGCGTGACCATCGCGGCGCCTTCCCTACAGTCAAACATCGGATCCGCCGCTGGCTCTGTTGTCACGCGCCCTGGCAGTTGCCATTGGACGCAGATCCGAGACGACCACAATCCCAAGAGGTTGGGGGCTTTGTTCGCTTATCCTGGCATCGACGCACCCAAGTCCAAGCGAGACCGCCTGGCATCGGTGACCGCGAGGAGAAGCAGCCGGCGCACTTGTCTCCGACGGGAAACTGTGAGCGTAAAAACGGCCACTCGACCAAGGCTTCTTCCTGGCCGAAAGCGATGTTTGAGCGATCGCTTTGTGCCCACTTCGATCTGCCCTCCTCCCCAAGCAGGCCTGCCATCCGACGACGACGGGATCGTTCCAGCCCGCACGGCTCTTGAGCTCCCCTGCGTCAACGGGATCGAACGGCTGCTTGCGCGACGCCAACTTGACGTGCACATGGCGGGACCGCAAGAGGTCCAAGGAGTCATGTCGATCCACAGCGTCACGTCCCGTCGGTACCACGACGCGATAGAGGCCCAGTTTGACGCGAAACCGCGGCAGCGCTTCGCATCGACGCGTCCAAGTACACGGGGTGATCGCCGCTCGTGCGCCGCACGCCAATCCGTCACAAAAGCATGCGAGCATGCTGATTGCGATGACACATGCTCTGCATCAGCGCCTTGAGCGCCACGCGGCCGAGTTGGACGATCAGCCGATCACGCTTAGGGCCCTGGCGCAGGCGCATGGACCGGCGCTGCCGGGCTCGCTGCTGGTGTTGGTGTCCGCGCCTTGCGCGTTGCCGATTCCCGGCATCGGCAACGTGCTGGGCGTCACGATGATGATCATGGCGATAGCCATGTGGCGCGGCGAGGACTGGACGGTCCTGCCCTCGCGCGTGGCGCGCCTGGAGCTGTCGGCGCGTGCGGCGCGCTGGGTGTTGCGGCTGTTGGCCCATGTCTATCGGCTGGCCGGCCGCTGGTCCCACGAACGTCTGAGTCACCTGACGGCGCTCCAGCGCCGGACATGGCTGGCGCCCAAAGTGGCGCTGATGGGCGTGGTGATCTTCCTGCCCCTGCCTTTCGGCAACGTGCTGCCGGCGCTGGCGGTTGTTGTGCTGGGTATCGGCGTGGCGTTCCGCGATGGTCTGGCGGTGATCTCCGCCGCGGGTCTGGCGCTGGCGTCTGTGGCCTACGCCGCGGCGGTGGCTGCAGGCGCGTGGGCCTGGATCGTCGAGCCGCTGATCACCTGGAGCCGACTCGGTGCGGCGTAGGGTCCTCAGCTCGATGCCGCTGCGGCGAAGCCGGCTCCGTGCGGACAACGTGTCCGCAGAGCCGCCGTTCAAGGTGTTAATTCGACCCACTGCTGAAGTTCAATCCTCCAAATCTGAGATCGCAAAGCAGACAGCCAAGCAGCTTCCCTAAAGTACAACACTTCCGCAGTTGGGCGCGCAGTCCGTAGGCGAGGCTTGTTGCGACGGAACGGGCAGCAGCGCGACCAATGTGAAGCACTCAGGCCCGGCTGGCCGCGCGCGCCATCAAGACGCGGTTGGCGTGGTGGCGGTGCAGGAACGAATCGCGAAACACCTCAGGGACGCGGTCGCGGGCGGTCGCGGCGATCCAACCGGCAGCGGCCTGCAGCACGCTGGCGGCGCGCGGATCGCCGGTCGCGGTCAAGCAGTCAACCGCTGCGAGCCAGACCTCTGCGATGGTGCTGTCGTCGGGCGCGTATTCGGGCCAGAGCGCCAGCGCCTCGACCGCATGTGCCGCTGCCGCTGCGGGCAGCCCGCAGGCAAGCGCATGGCGTCCTGCCCAGGCGAGCGCGCTCATGCGCAAGCCCTGCATCTGCAGACGGCCGGCCTGCAGCGCGACCTCGGTCGCGCACCGATACGCAGCATCGGGTTCCTGAAGCCGTGCACCCAGCAACGCTGCCTGACCCCTAATCGCGTAACGCGACGACTCGATGATGAAGCCCTGGGCAGCCTGCAGCGCTACGGCCGCGACGCGAGGCTGGGAACGATCGAGCGCCAGTCGGGCGTGCAACAGATGGCTCATGGCGCGCACGAGCGGCAGCGTGTTGTCGACCCCGAGCGCGTGGCCCAAGTGCTGCTGGCTGCGGGCGGTCTGGCCGAGATCGAGAAACAGGTGCGCCAGACTGTTGTGTACCGCCGCCGCATAGATCGGGCTGTAGTCGGTGACGACGCTCATGCCGGCCTCGAGCAAAGCGAGCGCTTCGGCATGGTCGCCGAGGCTGCTCTTCTGGCCGATGTCGGCCATGGCCACGAACTCGTCGCGGCTGAAGACGTGCACCTTCTGTCCCCGCGCAATCATCCGGGTCAGCAGTTCCGAAACCAGGATCAGCGGGTAGGTCAGCTTGATCAGCAGGTTGACGTAGGTGGCCGTGAAGCCAGACAGACGACGCCAGTGCACCGCGCCAATGGTTTTCGGCACGATCTCCGAGAGGAACAGGATCAGCAGCGTCATCACCGCAGAGAAGACGCCGAACCAGGCATCGCCAAAGACGCTGGTGGCCTTGGCCCCAGCCCCGATGGCGCCCACCGTGTGGGCTATGGTGTTGACCGTGAGGATGGCAGCCAACGAACGGTCGATACCTTCGCCTTTGAGGGCCTGCAGCCGATCGGCCTGCTTCGCGTCGCGCTTGCGCAACTCGGCGATGTAGGACGGCGTGATGCTCAGCAGCACCGCCTCTGCCACCGAGCACAGGAACGAGAAGAACAGCGCCAGCAGCACGTACACCAGCAACAGCCCGAAGCCTGGGCCGAACTCGAAGGGCACATCGATGCCGGTGGGTTGCGACAGTGCTGGCGCTGCGGCCAGCGCCAGCGTCAGACCGATCAGGGCCGTGTGTCAGGGTCGTGGGCTCTGTGGCATGCGTCGTGTGCACGTCGCGGTGGACGCGCCGCTACGGAGGGGCCTTGATTGTGAGTGTTCGCAAGTTCCGCCAGGCTCGGAGAAGCTGCAAGCACCTGGCTCGAACGGGTTGCTCGCATGGTGGGCGCGCCGATTGCCACCAACCGTAACGACCCGTTATGGCGCTTGGCTTGGGGGCATCCCGCCTATTGGCGGATAAGGGAAAGGAACCAGTATGTTGAAGTGGGCGATCCTGTTCTTCGTCATCTCACTGATCGCAGGATTCTTTGGATTCAGTGGCGTCGCATCGGGTGCAAAGTCGATCGCGAAGGTCCTGTTTGTCGTTGCCCTAATGATTTTTCTCGTGGTGTTGGTCTTTGGCGTCTTTCTAGGCACGTTGGTCTTTTGACGCATACGCCGTCCCCGCGCCCATCGGCAGCAACAGAGTGCGTCGAGCCCAACGTCGTGGCAGACAGTCGATGGCCGTACCCGAAACGCATCCTCTTCGCCGCGGCGGTGGGGGTCGGCCTGGTTCTTCTGTGGCAGCTTGCGGACGTGCTGGTGTTGGCATTCGGAGCGATCGTCATCGCCACCATCGTTCGTGGGCTCGCGAGGCGCTTCGAGGGCTGGTCCGGGCTGTCCACCCACACATCTGGAATCTTGAGCACGCTGTCGATGCTGGCGCTGCTGGGTCTAGACAAGATGGCTTCGTGAACTCTGGCGGCCCGTCGCCCGCGATGCCGTAGGTTGCGGGCGCAGGGCCTGCAGAGCTACACCAATGCACCGGGCCGATGGGCGGCCAGGTCGTTGCGAGTTTGCGAGGAGACGGGCCAT